>NZ_PIZL01000021.1:1073-150181 GCF_002835515.1 Vibrio sp. vnigr-6D03 | reverse complement strand
TATACCCATATATGGTCTCCTCCCAGTTTGCAAGACGACAGCTTGGCTGAAGGGACAGGTTGCTTTCATATATCCGGCCTGTTTCTGAAGCTCTCTCGCTTCTGGCCTCGATGAGACTTCGCGCATACTGTTCTTATCAAGTGAGCGGCTTCGTGAGCCATGGGTATAACCAGAATTTCAGTATGCCGGTCTGACCTGTTTTCATCCTTACTATTGTCTTCGCAACCTAGGGTTGAGAATGCCTTTACTTATGCCTGTGAACAGCTAGGCTGATACGTCTCTCCCCTAGACACGAGCACCCACGCCATTCGCATTAATTTGTTTGCCAACGCGACCGTCGCTTTATTAAAACCTCGTTGAGTCACTAAGCGATTTATCCAAAGACTTAATCTGTCCGCCTTATTTTTCGCCCGACTTACCACGGAGCGCGCACCATGAATCACCAGAGAGCGAAGGTGCCTGTCACCACGCTTACTGATCCCCAACAATACTTCCCGACCTCCTGTACTGAACTGCCTTGGGACTAAACCTAGAGCCGCCGAAGCATCACGCCCACGTTTGAACTGTTGACCATCGCCCATCCACGCTTTGACACTTTGACTCACAACAGGACCAAAACCTGGAAGTGTCATAAGTCGTTGACTGGTCTCATCGCCTTTCGCACGCCGAGACAGCTCTTGGTCATACCATGATAACTCTTCATCTAGATGAACTAAGCGAGAATATTGACGGCGCAGTAATTGTCGAAAATCACTGGTTAGTCCATTGGTGTCATCATCCATTATCTTCGGTAAGGCTCCTCGCAAAACATGGCACCCTTTTGGTAACACAATGCCATACTCGGCTACCAAGCCTCTCACATGATTGAGCAGTCGGGTTCGCTCTGTATTTAAGTGCCGGCGCATCTGCAAAAACACTTGTTCGTCTTGTTGTTCGAGCGTTTTGACTGGGACATGACGAATGGCACCATGAATACTCGCCTCGCCAATGGCTTGTGCATCGTTGTAGTCATTTTTTTGCCCTCGCAGATAGCCTTTCACATGCTGAGGTGGCAGAAGTTCGACTTGATGCCCTAACTGACTTATCTCCCGTCCCCAGTAATGCGAAGAGGCACAGGCTTCCATTGCTACAACGCATCTCTCTAATTGAGCGAGATAACGGAGAAGCTGGGAACGGCTCAGTCTTTTCTTCATCATCGGTTGACCCAGCTCGTTAAACATAAAGAGATAGAAATAATTTTTTGCTAAATCAATACCAAGCGTTTTACACTGATTCATGGTCTTCTCCTGTTTATCTGGATAGTTATTTCATCTCTATCATGGCGCATTGTGACGCCGATGTAGAATGGGAGGAGACCATCTCATCAAGTGACCTCAAGATGTTCGGTTCAGCGAGAATTAACTGGCTTTCAGACAAGACACCGATTTGATGACCTAGTGGTTCTAAATTAAGAATCGGTAACGCAGTATGAAAACCCGTTAAACTCGCCCTTGGGAGCCCATATTCTGTCCCATTTCATCGTCAAAGAACTTGGAAAGGATTCATCATTCCGCTGCGTTCCTGATTTTTTGAAATAAAGAGGCTTGAACTGAAACAGAATATGAGGCTCTGAATCCTGCATCTTGAGGTCACTTGGGTATATAAGTATTAGAAACATAAAATGGCATTTTAATAACTTTAGCTAAGGATTTAGCTTATTAAGATAACCTGACCTTCGCATAAGGACCTAGGCATGAATAATTTAGACACTGTTTTCGTGGATGTCGACGACTTTTATCAGACTTTCCTCCCTGCATGGCAAAAGCTCCTCATATCCTCTGGAGATAAACAAAGAAACAAACCCTCCCGTCTTTCTATTAGTGAAGTGATGATGTTAGTTATCTCGTTTCATCAATCCGGCTTCTGGGATTTCAAGACTTAATACACAGGGTTTGCCTATCGCTTTCTCACCCGTGGGTTCCCTAAAATTGGTCAGCTAAACCAGAATGTTCTAGCTCGTGCAAAAGCATTCTCGTGCCTCTTTTCTCCTATCTTTCCCATCGTCAGGCTAAGCCTACGGGCATCACTTTTGCTGATTCAACCAAACTGCAACTCTGTCACAGCCTGAGTATCCTCAGACATCAAGTCTTTGTGGGCGTTGCCAAGAGAAGGAAGGAAACAATGGGCTGGTTCTACGAGGTTAAGCTTCATCTCAATATCAATGACCAAGTCGGTATCATTTAAGTCAAGGTAACGACTGCCAATGTGGATGACAGAGAACCCGTTTCAGATATGGCAGATAGCCTATGGGCAGTTTGTACGGAGATAAGGGCTATATATCGCAAGAGTGGGAGGAGAGATGCGTGACGCTCATCGCAGGTATAAAAAAGAACATGAAACCCAAGGTAATGAAGCTGCGTTAGTTTTATAGTAAATCTGCTCAATGGTCTAATTGCCTATTCCTTCCAGCCGAGAAATGGGTGAACAACCAACTCGTCTTTGCATCTGTGTCACTGATCGGGAAGTGGATCTATCCAATACATAGAAGAGCCGCAATCGCAGCTCTTTTCTTATAATAAGCCCCATTAACCATCTCATACCGCCTTACCTAAACCTCTGCCGATATTGAGTTGGCGACATCCCTTTGTATTTCTTAAACAGTCGGTTGAAGTTAGAGCGGTTGGTATAACCCACATTTTCTGCAATTAAGCTTACTGGCTGCGACGTGGTGGTGAGTAATTGGGAGGCGTGATTTAACCTGAGTTTCATCAAGTATGAGGTGTAACTTTCATTAAAGTGTTGAATAAACCAACGGTGAATGGTGTTTTCACTTACGTACATGTAGTCCGCAAGGTTTTTAAGCGTAATATCTGATGCGTAATGATTGTCGATGTATTTGCACACTTGCTCAATTTTACTGTAGTTGGCGTTCGTTTTTTCCTTTTCCCCTTCTGACAAATACGAAAGCAAAGTGGTATGGGATTGATCTGCGCACAACTCACCCAGAACCTGCATCAATACGGCAAGCTGCCCGATAGGGGTCAGGTGATTAAAATTATCGAGATGCTGAAAAACCTTTTCAGCGGTGTCGATGGAAAACCGAACCCCCTTACTGGCACTCTTAATCACTGGTCCTAACTGCCTAAGTTCGACGCAGCTGTACATCAGTTTGGCAATCCATTCTTCTCGAAACCAGATAACGTGAGTTTCACACGGGTTTTGTTCATTAGAGTTTATCGATTCAAAGCTGTGCGCAATACCCGGACCAATCAACAACAGTTCGTTGTGCTCTATCTCGCCTTCAAAGTGCCCAACTCTCGATTTCCCCTGAAAGTTTCTGTGTAAAACGAGTTCAAACTCCTGATGTGCATGCCAATATTCTGGCTTCGTCACCTCTTCAAACATCTTATAGCGCCAAGACCAACCGACGCGTTGAGGGACTTTTTGCATCGTTGCTTTCATCAAAAATCGTCTCCCTGTTTACTTACTATGGTCGTGAATTTGCACATGTCGTGACTGTGCAGTGATAACACGCACAATCGATATTAATCAAGAAAAGTATCAATAGTCGATAGCTTAGTATCAATTACGCCATTTTGCGGTGATACGGTAGTTAAGTCAGCACAGTTAAGGAGGCGACACATTATGTCCGAATATTTTCATTGCTTACTGCCCAAATTGACTTCCGTTATCGAATCAAACCAAGAGGCGCTGTCTCAAGCGACGGCGTTGTTTGCTCAAGCCATTGTGAAAGACAACATGATACAAGTCTTAGGAACAGGTCATTCTCATATGATTGGTTTGGAAGGATTCATTCGTGCGGGCGGCCTTGGCAACATCAACGCCATTTTGGATTCTGTGTTACTCACAAACGATGGCGCACTTCGTGGCTCCGCCATGGAGAAACTGCCGGGGCTGGCGGAGGTCATTTGGAACGACCAAAACATCTCCCCCAACGATGTGGTCATGGTTATCTCCAACTCAGGGCGAAACGCTCTGCCAGTTGAATTTGCTCAACTGGCAAAAAGTAAAGGTCACCCTGTTATCGCGATAACCTCGGTAGAACAATCATCTAAATACGAAAGCCGCCATAGTTCTGGATTGAAATTAATGGACATCGCAGACATCGTAATTGATAACCAAGTACCTTCTGGTGATGGGCTTTGCAATATAAATGGCAAAGTGACTGGTGCTTTTTCTAGTATATCTGGGATGCTCATTATGAATACGCTTGTGGTGGAAGCACAAAAAGAAGCGCTTAAACAAGGTGTCACCCCACTTATATTCTCAAGTCAGAATGTGGATGGTTTCGACAACGATTATGTGTATCGGCATTTTGGCTCTCGACTGAAATCGATGTAAATAAAAACTCATAACGGTCATACATATTAAACCAGAAAATATCGTTGTAGACAGAGGAATATTAATATGGAAATAGAAGCATCCATCGGAAATATAGAATCTCTTTATAGTGCCATTGCGGGTGGTGCCACTCGAATTGAACTTTGTTCGGCATTAGCGCTTGGGGGATTAACACCCAGTTATGGATTTATGCAGCAAGCAGGAAAAATATCCACCGTACCTGTCTATGCCATTATTCGCCCTCGACAAGGGGACTTCTTTTATAGCGAAGAAGAAATAGACATTATGATGTTCGATATTAAGTGTGCTAAACAAGCAGGCTTGCAAGGTGTGGTGCTTGGCGCGTTAACATCTACAGGGCATATTCATACGCAACATGCGAGAAAGCTTTGTGATTACGCTCATAAACTGAAGCTTGGCGTTACCTTTCATCGCGCATTTGATCAGTGCAATAGTGCAGAAAAAGGGTTAGAAGACGTTATTGACCTAGGCTGTGAACGCGTTTTAACGTCTGGGCTCGCCGCTGCCGCACCGCTGGGCACGATCACTCTAGCGAATCTCGTTCAACAAGCAGGAACACGTATCTCAATCATGGCAGGAGCTGGGGTAAACGCAGGTAATGCAAGAGCACTTGTAGACAAAACCAAAGTGCAAGAGCTGCACCTTTCAGGCAAAACGACTCGTCCAACGAAAATGGTGTACACCTCGCAATACAGCAAAATGGGGGCAGATAATATTGATGACTATCAAATCCCTGTCACCGATAAACAGGCTATCGCTGAAATAGTTCGTCTTTTTCAACAATAAGTTAAACCTCACATTTTTATTAAAATAGGATAAGTCATGATAAAAGAAATCTGTGTAGAGAATTTCACCTCTATTCCTGACGCCATAAAAAATGGCGCAAATAGAATTAGCTTAAAGGACAATTATTTAGAACAAGGTACGACCGTCAGTAAGGGCGTAATGAAAGCCTCGATTGAGTATGCGAATAAATATAAAATTCCCGTTGTTATTTGTATAAGACCAAGAAAAGGGAATTTTGTTTATTCGCCTCAAGAAATTGAAATAATGCAAACTGATATCCAATTGGCAAAAGAATTAGGCGCAACGGCCATAGACTTTGGTTGTTTAAAAGAAAATAACTCTCTAGATAAGGACGCCATATTAAAAATATTGGAATCGGCTAAAGGGATAAAAACAGTATTCCATATGGCTTTTGATGATATTCCAAGATCAGAACATCAAGAAGCGATTGACTGGCTGCATGAGCAAGGTATTACTCATATCCTTTCGCACGGGGGCCCTATTTCTGACCCCATCGATTTGGCTTATTTAAAAGAACTGGTCGAGATGACAAAAGAGAAGCTAACTATTGTTCCCGGAGGTGGAGTTAACTATACCAACGCAGAAGCCATTGCTAACGAACTTGGAGTGAGCGAAGTACATGGCTCACACATTGTTAAATTAGATAATTATGAGTTTTAGTACCTAATCTCAAGTCTCAATTCGCAATCTAACACTTGAGGGATATCTAGAGTAATTAAAGCTTTCTGAACTAAAGAATGCTCACTGCGCAGTGAATCCAAATCAATTTTAAAGGTCCATGCCTCAACATGGCAAACCTAAGCACGATTAGAAAGAACAACCCCTGCTACCGTAAGGCAAATACCCCCAATAATCGCAATGGTCAACGCCTCACCGAACACTGGTACAGCCGCAAGTGCTGTTATCCCTGGTGACAAAGAACCAATGGTTGACGACTGCGCCGATCCTAGTTGCCTAACTGCGTAGCTATAGCCAACCGTAGACAAAAGACCCACGCAAAAACCCTGTACCAGAATAAATGGCAGCGCATCTTGGAGGGTATACGAACCAAAATTACTTGTGACTAAGCCGCTTAGCATTAGTGCCACCGTAATCACCAGTGAGCACCACGAGATCAATATCGTCACAGCAATTGGGCTTAACCCAGATTGTTTCAAACTTATGGTGTACACCGCCCAAATCGTACTCGCACTCAATAAAACGACCACACCTTGCAAAAACGCACCAGACACAATATCAAGTTGCCCAACGATCATCGTGACAACGCCCATCATAATCATGGACAAAGCGATAATGCGTTTAATGTTGAAGCGACCCGCCAAAGCTGTATGTCGATAAAACATCCAACCTAAAACCGCGACGAAAAACGGTGGTGTGCCCGCCAAAACAGTTCCTACATAAGCAGCAGGGACCAAGCTTGCTCCATGCGATGCGACAAAGAAAAACGGAACGCCACCCAGCAGAATCAACAAAACGTCTCGCACTTTCGCTCGTCTTATTTCATGGAGATATCGGTAAGTAAAAGGAAGTAAAAGAATGACAGGAATAAGAAAACGCATTAACGCAACATCTGCCGTCGCCAATGGAGAAGAACCTATGGCGCGAATGGAAAGAGCGAAGCCTGTCCAAATCATCAAAACAAATGTAATGACCACGTAACCCTTCACCATTGGGGAGGCTGGCAATGAGTTAATCCCGCTAGATTGGGCGTAGATCGTTTTTTCCATGATAATTATTCCTGAACACCAATAAGATACAGGAGAATTATTCATCAAATTGCTCGCATTTATTCAGCGAATATCGTACCAATACATGGTATTGTTAGTGGAATAAATCAAACAAAACCAATTTAATAACGGAAACCGGCAGAGAATAATGGATAGAATCGATCGACACATACTTTCAGTACTTCAAAAAGAAGGCCGCTTATCTACCGCCGATTTATCTGAACGCGTTGGGCTTTCCCCCTCCCCTTGTGCAAGGCGATTAAAAAGGCTAGAAGATGAAGGCTATATTGAAGATTATCAAGCGAACTTAAGCCGTGAAAAAGTCGGTATTGCGATGAGCTTTTTTGTCGAGGTTAGCTTAAACAACCACCAAGCTGACTCGATAGAAAAGTTTGAGCAAGAATTGGCGAATATGGAAGAAGTGGTCAATGCCCATATTGTGTCGGGTGGCTACGATTACCTTCTTGAAGTCGTCAGCCCCAATTTGGCTGGCTATGAAGCCTTCACCAAAAAGCTTCATCGAATCACCAGCGTTAAAGACATTCATACCCACCTTTCTGTTAGGCAAGTGATCAATAAAAGCCCTTTACCCATTTTTGTTTGACTCTCTAATAGTGGAGCTGTTTATCTCGGGCGTGTCGGATATTTACTATTCATCGTTTAAGATCAGGGAAGAATCTGATAATCGCAGATAAAAGCTCATCTTCCGATTCAAAAAACAAATCTGTCACAGGCAAACCATGTTTTACAGTGTAATCCTTGATGTTTTCAATAATACGAGTGCCTTCAATACCTTCATTATTGAGTGTAATACTGATAACAGGAGACGAGGAGAAAAGCTCTACAAGAGTAATTTCTTCAGCCAAATTTGGCATAACAACTTGATTCGTGCCGCTTCTATAAACCCGACTTGGAACATGCTGCATTATAATCGCGTTAGGGCACGATCCTCGTATGATAGACGCACTCGTACAAAACGAAGGATGACTTAACGCTCCCTGACCTTCAATGACAATAACATCGGGATGCTCAATTTCATACGCATCAATGATTACTGCTTCTAACTCTCCCGCACAAAACTGGGATGGGACAGAATCTAACGCAGTACCATACACTGAGCCTTGCATTAAACTTGTTTGACCCGTAGCAACCATAACCGCATTTAGTCCATAACCTCGCAATGCAGTTGTAAGAATATTGGCAGTCGTTCGTTTACCGACAGCACAATCTGTCCCCATCACAAGGATTCGTGGACAATGTACTTCGGTAACTCTGCCTGTAAGCATCTGTAATTCAGAAATATTCCGAGGACGCCGAACATCTTCAATGTGAACTTCATAAAGCCTACTCGCTCTTACAAACTGAGGTTCATCACTCAAAAACTCATGCAGCCCATTAAGTATATTCATCCCATAACTCATTGCTTCGATTAACAAATTGCGTTCGTTAAAGCTTAACTTTCCATTAGATGGTGCCAATCCAAAGATGAAGTAGTCTGGAATTTTATCTGAAAACATCACGGCTTTTTCTAAATTCTGAACTATCGGGATCCCGTTTTCTATACCGTCAAGAACTGATCCACTGTCTTGACCTGTAAGCGTACTGTCAATGACGCAAAGTATATCGAATCGACTGGATATTCGGACAAGACCATTTGCCGTTTTCCCGTTATTTTTCCCAAAATGACCCTCACAATAAATGATCGCTGTCTCACGAGGGTAGCTAAAGAGTTCGGGTGTAAAACTGTAGCGAGCACTTGTTTTTTTTACTCTTCTACGAGGTATGTTTGGATTTAAACGAGTTACATTTGATTGAGTTCTGCACATAATTTGACCTTGCTGATAGTGAGCTCAGGGGGCAAAGTGTATGTATCGAACGCCAACTTCGAATTTAGGCAAAATGTCCCCACTAAGCGATGGGGGAAATGACACCCTAACATAAATCATTCGGATTGATTAAAAATTAATCAAACCGCAATTAAAGCTGCACCTCTCAATCGCCCTAGCTGGACAAGAATCTCTTGCCCAACTAATCAATTTATCGATTCTTCATTTATGAATCTGTGAGTTGTTTATACAAAGGGGACGACTCCCCAAACTTAATAGGTATTACCATAGTAATTCGCATACAAATCAGCGTTTTTTGATAATCAAATGAGGCAAGAGAAAAATGAATTTTAAAATAAAGCTCGCTATTTTATAAACTAGGAGTAGTGTACACAAGGAACTCCTAACCTAACTGAGTTGTTAGTGACACCTACAGTGTAAGTTCTTCACAGAAGATTTACGAACTGTCTCTAATTCGTTTATGTCCCTGCGTGAGATTTATTCTCTTCGGTCACTCAATGACTCGAATTATCAGCCAAAACAACCAATGCGTTCGTTTTCTAATTCGAGGTCTATCATGTCTATCCAATACACAGGCTCCGTCAAGTGGTTCAGTAACACTAAAGGCTTCGGCTTTATTACCCAAGATAATGGAGAGAAAGATGTCTTTGTTCGCACCGATTCTGTTAGAACTGAAGAAAATAATGATTTGATGCAAGGTCAAAAAGTTAGCTTTCACATTAAACATGGGAAAAGAGGTATGCAAGCTACACAGGTCGTTATCCTAAGACCATATCCGAGCCATTACTAACCCATATTACAAGCCAACCCAGCTCCTTAAGAAAGGTCTAAAGCTCTCTAAAACAACCTAACACTTGGATGGGAGTTTTTGTTGGGGTATTTCAAATTAACCATATAACGCAAAACCTGTTCTCGTTGTACTTTGAGCCTAAAGCGAACTGCTTGTCTACCCCATTTCAAGCTCATGTTTGCCTAGGCTCTTTTTTTCTTGTCTCTATACCTCAAAAACCTTCATCGAATCACTGGCGTTAAAGACCAAGCCGATTATGCTCACGTTCCTTTTTTAGGATGCTTTCGGCTTTATGTCGAATTTATTCAATCAATCAAATTCTCCGTTCTTTAAGCTAAGCACATCTAATAAAGGAGAAACTCAAATGACGACTAGATTGGACTATTTCAACGCAGCACCCGAAGGTATTCAAATTCTATTGGAGCAGGAGAGTTACCTGCAAGCCCAGTTTGAACAGCAACGTAGCCTTTCCATTTCACTATTGGAACTTGTGAAATTGCGCGTTTCACAAATTAACCAATGTGCATTTTGTATCGACATGCACAGTAAAGATGCCTTAAAAAGCAGTGAGTCTGAACATCGTTTAATTGGTTTAAGCGCATGGAGAGACATGCCTCTCTATAGTAAAGATGAAAAAGCAGCTTTACATTGGGCAGAGGTTGTCACTGAAGGAAAAGTGATATCAGAGCAAGATTACACGTCTACGTTAAACACGTTTGGAGAGCAAGGTATCGTTACATTAACGCTCGCTATTAACGCAATCAATAGCTGGAATCGCATTGCCAAAATATTCAAACCCGAGATAGGAAGTTTATCCAGCTAGATTTTAGTTAGGGTCTGTTAACCTTTCGTGGTTAAATTTTGTTCGAGTTCTATGCCTTTTAATCGCGACGCAAGGTGTGTAGCCTAGTCACTCTAAGCAAATACCTTGTAACAGAGAGTAAATGGCATAGAGCGGGGACGCCTAGTCGAACCCTTTGGGCAGCATTTGTGGCTTATTTCTACTGCGTTATCGCTCATTGATGTAGAGCGACTACACCGAATAAGCTCTGCCTTGTATAAATCACCCACAAATTGCTGCAAAAATCATCTCGAAAGGTCAACAGACCCTGATAATCGAGCAAAAATAAGAAATGGACTTCGAAATTGTAAAACCCAAACACAAGCTTGCCGACCATGTTCAAGGGATATGGTCGGTCGCCATGGTGAAAGGAAAACATCAAACGACGCTTAAACCATTGCATAGCGACGGTGGCTCGGGAGTGATGTTTGTTTTACAAGGAAACGTGCGGCTATCTGATTCAGAAATATCACACCCTATTTATCTTCAGCAATACAGTAAAACAACGCAATTCATAGAGTTCGCCGAAGGAACTCAGTTATGTGGTATTCGATTCCATCCGGGCATGATGCCAACCTCACTTCTTACCCACTCTGGTGACACGCTCCCTCAATCCCAATCTCCACTTTTAGCCAGCCTCTATTCTTTGCTGTTAGAGAAAACAAACCAAAGTAGTCGATTGGCTACGTTATACCGGTGGTGCACAGAGAATATCGACCTAAACGACGCCGTAATGGAGAAGCGCGCATTGCTGATCAACCAAGCCATACACGGGAAAATAGGTGAACAATTCCAGCACAATCAAAGGCAAATAGAACGAAATTTCCATAATTGGATAGGCATGAGCCCGAAATACTTCCAACGCTTACGCCGAGTTTATTCCAGCGTGGCGACATTAAGGGAAAACCCTGAAGTTTCACTCAGTGATTTTGCCTACGCGCAAGGCTTTTCAGACCAAGCACATATGACTCGGGAATTTAAAGCATTCGTGCTAACCACTCCAGGAGAAATGAGCTCACGATTGAAAAGGAGATAATGCTTTCTTAGTACTCTCTTCTTTGTACCTATGTATCACTTGAGTGTAAACAGCGGCTAGAACGATGTTTTGTTATCCGGAGTTGTAGTTACTTACAAATACCTAACGTCACCAAGTAAAGTATGTTAGTGTGTTAACTCTCCCTACAGCTTAGTAGGGGCTTCTTTTCTTTTCCGAACTCGTCAATTCGGCATCCCTTAGCGGTCTCCCTAAGCCTAATCTACTAGGCTCTAATTATGTCAATTCCAACTAAGAAATTAAGAAACATTTTTCACTTAACCAGTTCTGGCTTAAATGAGACAGATGTACAAACTGCTTCAATGCCTCTCGAAAAAAAACCTCCCGAACCATGGACTCCACTTTGTCATGATGTCAGCCCAGTATTACCTACCGCTATCATTTATTGTGAAGGTAACTTCGGAAAGATAGATGGAAAGACGGCTAATGGGTTGGTAAGACACTCCAACAACTACCGAATCTTATCGGTTTTAGATAGCGAAAATGCTGGGTTAGATTCTGGTGTGATTCTTGATGGGGAAGCAAACGCCATTCCTATTGTTGCAAACATCGAAGATGCCTTGCTTCACGCGAAAACAACTCCTGACTACTTTATTTTCGGAATCGCACCATCAAGTGGTTTGCTCTCTGATTCAGAGAAGGCAATTATTCTAAACGCGATGTCACTAAACATGAGCATCGTTAATGGCTTGCATGAATTCCTCAGTGATGACCCTATTTTTCTTGAAGCCAGTATAAAGAACAACGTTCATATCCTAGATATTCGAAAACCCAAAAATAAAGAGGAATTACGAACATTTAGTGGCGAAATACACGATGTTAAGTGCCCAAGAATTGCTGTTATGGGAACCGATTGTGCAATAGGAAAACGAACAACAGCTACAATGCTCACAAATGGGTTGAGAAAAAAAGGGCTTAACGTTGTCATGATTGCAACCGGTCAAACCGGTATCATGCAAGGTGCTCCTTACTGCGTTGCACTAGATGCCGTGCCTTCTCAATTTTGTGCTGGCGAATTAGAAGCCGCTATTGTTAAAGCATACGAACTAGAAAAGCCCGATCTCATCATAATTGAAGGGCAAGGTGCATTGAGCCATCCTGCATTTTCTACTAGTTCCTTTATATTGCGGGGCGCCTGTCCAACAGGCGTTATTTTACAACATGCCCCTAAACGTCTATATCGTGTTGACTTTGCTAATATGCCAATGCCTTCCATTGCTTCTGAAATCAATCTTATTGAAACATTTTCAGACACCTCGGTTATAGGATTAGCGCTGAATCACGAAGGAATGCCTTTAGATGAGGCTCTTACTACAATTAGTGCCTATTCCGCTGAGTTTGGTTTACCCGTCACTGCTCCTTTACTGCAACCCAAAGAACAACTTTTGCAAATAGTGCTGTCAGCCTATCCTCTTCTGACAAGCAAAATAGAAGAAAAGAGGTGAATTATCCAAGGCTAGACATCAACTGTTGTAAAATTCGCCACAATGCTCAGTTTCTTATTAAACAGCTCTCTTTAAGAAATGTTTCTGTCACACCAGTAACGAAAGTGTGTTTAGGCCACCCTATCATTGCCCAAGTCCTGATTGATGCTGGTGCAGGTATGCTCGCAGATTCTAGAATCGCAAATATACAAAGAATGACGCAATCTGGAATTACGGTGCCAACGATGTTGATACGTACTCCAATGCTTAGCCAAGTCGCACGTGTTGTTAAGTATTGTGACATCAGCCTTAATACTGAAGTAGAAGTTATTCAGAGACTTTCACGCGCAGCAAAGCAGCTAAACACTAAACACGGTGTGATTATTATGGTCGAGCTTGGGGATCTGAGAGAAGGCGTTATACCTAATCGCCTCATTGGCTTTATCCGAAAGATTATTTCCTTACCCAATATCATAATAAAAGGAATTGGAACCAATCTAGCGTGCCGTTATGGCATCGCACCCGATGATGAAAAAATGGCACTTCTCTCGGATCTTGCAAATGATGTTGAAGACAAGTTCGGGATCTGTCTTGATATTATTTCAGGTGGAAATTCCGCTTCAATCAATTGGGTTTTAGATCATGCAGGTCAATCTCGAGTTAATAACCTTCGTATAGGGGAAGCTATTTTCTTAGGTTGCGTTCCTATGGAGCAAGAACAAGTCCAAGGGTTACATACAGACGCAATTACATTGACCGCCGAAGTAATCGAATCCAAGATCAAGCCTTCTTTACCATGGGGAAGTCGTGGTTCAAACGCTTTTGGCGAAAAAGAAAGTATTCAAGACAGGGGGGCGGTGTCTCAAGCCATTCTCGCATTAGGTCGTCAAGACGTCTGTGTCGCCGGACTAAATGCTCCCAACAATATAAGAATTATTTCATCCAGCAGCGACCACTTAATTATTGAAACTTCAGGAAGTTCTCTAGCTGTGGGAGACAAAGTTCAATTTAGCGTCGATTACAGTGCGCTCTTGTCGTCCATGTCTTCTAGCTCGGTCCACAAAGTTTTCTACCAACCTTACTCTTTTCGAAATCAAAGAGGGGATAATGACCCTGAACCAACAACGAAATACATACGTACTATTCTTCATCGTTTTGCTTAGTGGCTGCTTATCAAGCCATATGTCAGTGAGTGCTTTATCAGACTATAGAGCAACGATTATTTCAAGCCAGTTACCACTAAAAGTTGGACCATTAACATTAGTTAAAGCTCAATCAGACGGTCAATACGTCACTCTCTATTTTAATAAGGAAGGTATTCTAGATATGGATAATTTAATCAAACGTGTTGCTCTACACTTCTGTGGTAGCCTTGAAACAAGAGACCTAATGAACCGCGGGGTGTCTTATCGAATCAGTACATTTGACTCTACAAAGATGGAAACGCAAATCCATATCATATCTGAAGAAAAATGCCTTAATTAACGCTAGACAATAAATCAATGTGAGAACCTGTGGTCTTGCTTGGCTAAATTTTCGGGCTCAATACGATATCAATCGTTTACTGATACAGAGCGACGACACGAACAAACTCTGAACGATTAAACTCTGTTTGACATAAAGAACCCGTAAATCACAGCAAAAACTCCTTAAAAGCTCAATAGCTCCTAGTTGGTGTCTTTTTACTCATCGTCTATTTTTTGTTGTCCCGCGATATATTTCCGCTTTCCTTCTATACCATTAATGAACTTGAACAAATCACTGTCAGTAGACAACACAAGCGTTGTATTTTCTTGAATGATAGTCGAATAAGATTGCATCGTACGTGTAAACTCATAAAGATGCACAGCCTCAGGGGTTTGGTTGTAAGCTAGGGCATAAATTTCGGCTGCTTTTGCATCAGCTTCACCGCGAATTTCCTCTACTTCACGATATGCTTCAGATTGGATTTTATTTAAATCTCTAACTCGATCACCTCGAATTCTTGCCGCCTCACCATTCCCCTCAGATAGAAAACGCTCTGCAATTTGGCGACGTTCGCTAATCATCCGCTCGTAAATTTTAGGGCGAACACTTTCATTGTAGTTAATGCGTTTAAATCGAATATCGAGCAACTCAATGCCAAAAATTTTTATTTTTTCTGACGCTGCTGAAAATATTTCTTGCTCCACGAATTGGCGTCCTTTTTGAATAGGGACAAGTGCCCCAATCTTCAATTCTGCTTCCTCATCACTTAATAAAGTATCTCTTAGTGGATCTCGATTTTTATTGGTACGAATAATTTCGATCAGCTTGTGCTTCGCCACAGCGTTACGAGTCTCACTCCCCAAAATATCGTCAAGTCGAGATTGTGCGCTGCGCTCATCTTTCAGGCGTAAAAAATACTGGAGTGGGTCGATAATTCGCCACCGAGCAAACAAATCAACAGAAATATACAGCTTGTCTTTTGTTGGCATATCGGAAGGGTTACCATCCCATTCCAATACTCGTTTATCGATCGTGTTAATCTCCTGAACATACGGTATTTTTATATTCAAACCTGCATCTACAACGGGCTCTCCAACTGGCTTTCCAAATTGAGTAATAATGACCTGCTGTACCTCGCTAACGGTGTAGAGTGCGTTGTACAAGCTTAAAGAACCCCCTAAGAGTAATGCTATTGCGACTCCTACTTTGACCCGTTTCATTGGGCTTCTCCTTGTGTTCCGTTGAGGTTGAGCAAAGGTAGAATATTATGTGCTTGCTCATCGATGATAATTTTGGAACGAATATTAGGTAATACAGCCTGCATTGTTTCAAGATAGATTCGCCTCTTAGTCACCTCCGGCGCTTTAGTGTATTCGGACAATAATGCATTGAACCGAGCCGTATCGCCTTCCGCTTCATTAATCCGTTTTAAGCGATAGCCATCAGCCTCTCTGATCCGCTGATCTTTTTCTCCTAAAGCCAAAGGGATGACTTTGTTGTAGTCTCGACGTGCTTCATTAATGAGCTTTTCTTTTTCCTGTTGAGCCTGATTAACTTCATTAAACGAACTTTGAACAGGCTTCGGCGGGTTGATGTTTTTTAACTGCACCTGATCAATACTGATCCCTAAAGTATATTTGGTCGTTAACGCTTGCATTTTAGCGAGGGCTTCCGACTCAATTTCTTGTCGACCAATCGTGATCACCTCATCCACAGTTCGGTCTCCTACCACTTCACGCATGACAGACTCCGAGACATACCGGAGTGTTTCACTAGGCTCTCGTACTTCAAACAGAAAATTAATGGGATCTGAGATTCGATATTGCACCACCCACTCGACGAGGGCTGCATTTAAATCGCCAGTGACCATTTGCGTTTCTTGCCGCCCAGAATTGGCTCGTGGACTTTGATTCGGGTCATTTGCACCCGGTGTTGTAAACCCAAACTCTTGTTTAAGCTGCCGTTTTACGGGCACTATTTTCACTGTATCAATTCCAAGTGGCATCTTAAGATGAAGCCCGGCTGGAACATTGTGTACATATTTGCCAAACCGCTGTATCACAGCAACAGAATCACTCGGCACGGTATAGAAAGCTGTCCATAAAAGAGGAGCTAAGAGGAAGATAATAAGAGGAGTAAAAAAGCTTGAAGGCTTTCCTCCTGGTAGGTTTTTTTTAAAAAAATGAATAATAGAAGAGAAAAATTCACCCAAATTAGGAGGGGCTTGTTTTCCTCCTCCCCAAGGGTTGGGGTTTTCTGAAGACTGGTTACTTAGGAGCATGAGAATGCCCTCCAGTTATAGGTGAACAATTTTTCACCTATTTCATACATTGGGGAGAAGTAATAATTAACAAGGGCACAACCACTTTTAATTATACTTTTGAATGCTCCTGTATGGATGTAATGACCTTTTGTGGTTAAATTTAGTTCGAGCTCTATACATTTCCATCGCTTCACCAGATAACACGCGCTTAGCCAACAGCTGCTCTTCCCCACCAACTCTAAAAACCATGCTCAAGATCACTTTCTCTTCACATAAAATCTAACATTCAATCTCTCTTGATTATGTCATTTATGGAAAAATACAATGTTATTTATTCCAATAATGCAATAATAAAAAATCATTAACCTATTGATTTAAAATGCATCCGAAGTTTTAACATGCACATTTAAATCGCATTTTTGGAAATTATGCGAAGCTCGCTTCTGGTTCGTATTGGGATTCGAATTTAAGATGAGTGCATAACAATGATTAACAAGCCGATCACAAGGACGCTATGAGTACCCAAGAGCTAATTAACACATTCACCGAAATTGTCGGGCACGAACACGTTTTAACTCAGGAAAAGAAAACGGAGTATTACCGCTCTGGTTTTCGCTCTGGTAAAGGCAAAGCGCTAGCGGTGCTTTTTCCGGGTACGCTAGTAGAGCAATGGCGTTTGTTAAAAGCGGCAGTAGCAGCGAACTGTATCGTCATTATGCAAGCTGCGAAGACTGGTCTTACTGAAGGTTCAGCCCCCAGCGGTGAAGACTACGATCGGGAAGTGGTGATCATCAATATCATGCGCATGAACGCTTTGCACTTAATAGACAATGGCAAGCAAGTCGTGAGCTTACCCGGTGTTAGTTTGCATCAGTTGGACAAAACATTGAAAACGGTTAACCGAGCCCCCCACTCTGTGATTGGTTCCTCCTCTATTGGTGCGACAGTGGTCGGTGGTATTGCGAATAATTCGGGGGGTGCACTCGTCAAGCGAGGTCCTGCGTACACTGAGCTTTCTTTGTTTGGGCAAGTAACCAAAGACGGTGAACTCGTACTGGTCAATCACTTGGGTATAGAGGGGCTTGGTGATACGCCAGAGGAAATCCTGACTAATGTCGAACAAGGCAACTTTGACCCAAGCAAGATTACCCATAATGATGCAATGGCATCAGACAGAGAATACGACGAGCGAGTACGAGATGTAGACGCAGAAACCCCTTCTCGCTTTAACGCAGATTCTCGTCGCCTATACGAAGCGAGTGGTTGTGCGGGCAAACTGGCAGTATTTGCCGTGCGTGTAGACAGCTACCCCGTACCTGAAAAAGAGCAAATTTTTTACATCGGTTGTAACGATCCTGCCAAGCTCACTATGTTGCGCCGAGAGATGCTAAGCAATTTTAAACATCTACCGGAAATGGGCGAATACATGCACCGCGATATCTTTAACCTATCCGAAACGTATGGCAAAGATGTGTTCCTTTCAATCCATCACTTAGGAACAGACAAGTTACCCAAATTTTTTGCTTTGAAAGCGAAAGTCGAAGCAACATTAAAACGCATTCCTTTTGTTTCAAAAGATTTGCCCGATATTTTGATGTATTGGGCAACCAAATTATTCCCACAACACCTCCCTAAGCGCATGCTCCAATTTAGGGATAAGTATGAGCATCATTTGATTTTAAAAATGAGTGATGGCGGCATTGAAGAAGCCAAACAGTATCTTGAGAACGTTTGGTCGAAACAAGAAGAGTGTGAGCACTTTGAATGTACTCCGGATGAAGGCAAAAAAGCTCTGTTAAACCGGTTTGCAGCAGCAGGCGCTGCCATTCGATATGAAACCATCCATTCTAAAGAAGTAGAAGACATCTTGGCCTTGGATATTGCATTGCGCCGCAACGATATTGATTGGGTTGAGCAACTGCCTGAAGAAATCACCAAAGATATGGTTATAGCGCTCTATTACGGTCATTTCATGTGTCATGTATTCCACCAAGATTACGTCTTCAAGAAAGGGGCAGACACAAAGAAAATCAAAGCCAAAATGTTAGAGCTTCTGACCAAAAAAGGGGCGAAATACCCTGCCGAACACAATGTTGGGCATTTATATGAAGCTGAGCAACAACTCCAAGCCTTTTACCACTCATTGGATCCCACCAATACGTTCAATCCAGGTATTGGCAAAATGAGTAAGTACAAACGCAATTGCAGTTGTTGTGGGTGATTCACTCAATTCATATATGCAACAAAAACCAACATGAAAATCAGCCAGAAACTCGAGCCTGGCTGATTTATTTTCAAACAAGCCATATTGATTTAAATGCTTATAAATAAATAAGTTACGAACAAAATTCAATCACACAAAAACAGGAGTGGAGTACTAACTGCGACAATCAAAAAGTTATATAGATTTTTAAACGCCGCGAAATTAAAAAACAATCCACCATATATCCAGCACCATACTGTTTAAATCCCTACAAAAGCAGAATTATGCAGCAAAAAAGCGTTTTTAAATGACACCTTCCAGTAAATAGCAGAAGTGTTTGACAGCTCATACTTTCCGACAGACATGTTGCGAACATGTTATAGGGGTGAATAATACGCTCCTGACTACGCCTATAAAAACACAACATAAAAAACACAACATATAAAAACTCTAAATCTCAATAAGTCTTTTTGACAGGAAGGAAACTTATGGACAAACGAATTCCACTTGCCTTATTGGCAAGTACCACAGCATGCAATGCTGCCGCCTCAAACCTTGATGACAAAATCAATGAAATCGTCGCGCCGATCGTTAACCCTTTTGTAGGAATGATCTTTTCGAGCATTCCTTTCCCTTTTACTGACGTACAGGTGCCGTGGATTGTTCTTTGGTTAGTTGTTGCAGCGATCTTTTTTACCGTCTACCTTGGTTTCATCAACGTCCGTGGATTCAAACACGCGTTGCAATTGGTTTCGGGCAAGTTCTCCGATCCAAAAGCCAAAGAGGAAGGTGAGGTTTCCCACTTTCAGGCATTAACCACTGCGCTTTCTGGAACAGTTGGCTTGGGTAACATCGCGGGTGTTGCCGTTGCTGTCTCTATTGGTGGTGCAGGTGCAACCTTCTGGATGATTCTTGCTGGCTTACTTGGTATGTCGAGTAAGTTTGTAGAATGTTCTTTGGGTGTGAAATACAGAAACACCAACCCAGATGGGTCGGTTTCTGGTGGTCCGATGTATTACCTCAGCAAAGGTCTAACAAAACGCGGTAATGCGGCTCTTGGTCGCACGCTGGCAGTATTGTTCTCAATCTTTGCGATCGGTGGTGCGCTGGGCGGCGGTAACATGTTCCAAGCGAACCAAGCATTTAAACAAGTTGTTGGCGTAACAGGCGGCGACGCTTCATTCCTAGCAGATAAAGGCTGGTTATTTGGTCTTATTCTGGCAGTCATCGTAGGTATCGTGATCATCGGTGGTATCAAATCCATCGCTAAAGTGACCGAGAAAGTAGTTCCGTTCATGGCGGCTATCTACGTTGGTGCAGCACTTATCATCATCCTACTTAACTTCGACCGTATCGACGATGCATTTGGTGCAATCTTCAATGGTGCATTTACTGGCGAAGGCGTGACTGGTGGTGTTATTGGCGTTCTAATTCAGGGCTTCAAACGTGCGGCGTTCTCGAACGAAGCCGGTGTGGGTTCTGCCGCTATTGCTCACGCAGCAGTTAAAACGAAAGAACCTATGTCTGAAGGTTTTGTATCGCTTCTAGAACCGTTCATCGATACCGTAGTGATTTGTACAATGACGGCGTTGGTTATCATTATCACGGGTTACCTAGACACAGATACTGGTTTAGCGGGCGTTGAGCTGACTTCTGCTGCCTTTGGTAGTGCCATTGGTTGGTTCCCGTACATTCTTGCCATTGCCGTTGTTCTGTTCGCGTTCTCAACTATGATTTCTTGGTCTTACTACGGCTTGAAAGCATGGACTTACCTATTTGGTGAAAGCAAAACAGCAGAACTTATCTTTAAGTTTATTTTCTGTACCTTCGTTGTCATTGGCTCAGCAATGAACCTAGGTCCTGTTATCGACTTCTCTGATGCGATGATCTTTGCAATGGCATTGGTGAACATTGTTGGTCTATACATTCTGGTTCCTGAAGTGAAACGCGACCTAGCGGATTACCTAGAGCGCTTACAAGCAGGTAAAGTATACAAAGTGCAAGACAACGCTGCTCAAGACTAAGCAGCCTTAGGCGAGTCAATTCAAAACAGCAGGCTTCGGTCTGCTGTTTTTCGTTTCTATCCTCTGTTTTTCATTTCAATACCGTTGTTTTTTATTTCTATACCGCTGTTTTCTATTTCTATACTAAAGGCGCCTCAAGATGTTCGGGGATATGTGTATCCATCTCATCTCAATCCCTGTTAGGATAAGACGTGCCACAGTATTCCATTCAAGGATTGATAGGAGATAACGGTATGACAGAAAAAAGAAAGGTGCCTAAGTTTGCCGCAAATTTAACCCTACTCTTTACAGAAGAACCCTTTCTCAACCGATTTGCACAAGCTCAAGCGTCTGGATTTCGTGCTGTGGAGTGTTTATTCCCGTATGCTTACCCACCACAAGACATCGCAGAAAAGCTTGAAAAGCACCAACTTGAGTTAGCTTTATTCAACCTGCCGCCTGGAAACTGGTCACACGGAGAAAGAGGATTAGCCGCTCTGCCGGATCGCGAACAAGAGTTTCGAAACAGTGTTGAACTGGCTCTGAAGTACGCTTTGGAGCTTCGATGTAAGAAAGTACATGTTATGGCAGGCATTGTTGAATCGTGTTTTTCTCGCCAACAACACATCGCCACTTTCATCAAGAATTTGCGATACGCTGCCGACGCTTTTTCGCCATACGGCATTGACGTTATGATTGAGCCTTTGAACAGCCGCGATATGCCTGGTTATCTAATTTCACACCAAAAAGAAGCCGTTGAACTCATCAACCAAATCGACCACCAAAACGTTAAGCTGCAGTTCGATATTTACCACGCTCAAATCATGGATGGCGACATCACCACCCTACTTCGTAAATGCGCACGTCATATTGGACACGTCCAAATCGCCTCAGTGCCCGACCGCAACGAACCCAACTTAGGCGAGCTTAATTTGCCTTACCTGCTAGATGTATTAGACGAGGTTGGCTACCACGGTTGGATAGGCTGCGAATATCGCCCCAAAACCAATACCTACGAAGGGTTGGATTGGTTGAAGCGTTACTCTCAAGACTCAGTATCCACCCAATAGCAATAAGGCGGATACTGATTTTAAAAGGTATTTTGGCTAAACCATTATTGGAAAACGGAATGAATGCATGATGAGCTTTCTAGCCCTTTCAATTTTAGCTGGCTTTTCCCATCAGATTGGAGTTCAAATGGAACAACCCACAGTTTTAAAGAGTCGCTGAAATCAAAACTGTGCTGAATTGGCTCCTTAAAGTCATCGTGAGCAGGGTAGATCAAGAAAAGCTCTCCTTTTCCATTCAAATATTTATGCCCGTAAGCAAACATTTGATAGAAATCTGCTTGAGATAACCCAAAGTTATTCGCTGTAACGTCTACTAACTTCCATTTGGTATCCAGCACAATTGGGGAGCCTTTCGACATGGTAACCAGTAAGTCGGGCTTAAGCCCAAACTGACTTTGACCATCGTGCATCACTAAATGCTTGGACGAGGCTTGTGTCGTAAGCTCAACACCCTCACTAAGCTGCGATTTAAGTATCGACGCCACATAGCTTTCAAACACCGATTCCATAGGAAACAAAAGAGATGGTGCTTCGGCTTCACCTTTCATGCTTACTGGGGTAAAACCTTCAAGGATCAATTTTGCCCAAGCTAAAGACCGTTCATAGTGTTTCATTCCTCGGTTCAGTTTCACCTGAGCGAAGTCATTTTTGACGTCTTGACTTATTGGGACGTCATTAAAAGCAAAATCTAACTCACGTATCCACCGTTGATTCGCGTTGAGGTGAGTGTAAGAGCCTACCTTTTTCAGCGCTGCCCGAATCAGCCGGTTGGCAGGTCGGTTTTGAAGAAATTCATCGTACTCGACATAAAACTTATGCTTATTCACCAAATTGTGCCGAAGTTGCTTGGGCACCGATAATTTGCCTTTTAAAAAAGTAAGGTTGTCTTCACATTGCACGTAATCACTGCGCAACCCACGTTTTACTAACTGGTTTACACTGTGTAAAAACTGCTGAATAAACACCTCAAGCAAGGGCATTTTTTCCGTCTCGATACTCGCTGAATGGGTTTCGATATAACGAAACTCGCGAAGATGCCGAAGCATCATAAGCAGCTTTTTTCTCGCCTCTACGTTTGCAGATTTAGACTGGTCGCTTTTTTTGGCTAACTTGGGCAACACTTCAATGTGTTCACCAATGGGCGTAAAAATCACACCCACATAGTTTTGCACTTGCAGTACTTTGTTCCCATATCGGGTAAACAGCTTTAAAAAACGCCCCACTTTGCCAGCATGTTTGTTTAAACACAATTGCTCTAGGTATTGAAAGGCAGCCAGTGAAATCAGCGTATAGCCATTGGCCTTTGCCACCTCTTCCTCACAGCTCAAATAACCGAACTCATAAACAATAGGCGTGGTCATTTACGACTCGCTCGGTTCGGATTCCGATTTTGTTTCTTCTGACTGTGTGTTTGCCGCATCTGAACGCTTAGCCTCTTTCACGCTGCCAGGCTCATAGATTCCGATGAATGCCTTAGCGTTTTGCCACACGTCTGCACCATTCTCTTTAAGTGAATATTGCTGATACGTTTCCCCAAAGGAATTGAGCCCATGGTTGTCGCCAAATAGCTGCTTTAACGCTGTTTGCTCAAGTGATGTTTTGGTCACAAATTGCAAGTGCTCAGGCTTTTGGTTATCGGCAAGTACTAAGCGAATTTTTTCCCAGTCTTCAAAGAAGTATTCTTCCAGAAGCGGAATGATTTTGTTTTGAAATACTGAAACCAACTCAGAAAACGCCAAGTGTTTTTGCTTTTCATCTTCCAGCTTGTTTTTAACAGGCATAAAAAAGGCGTGACCAAGGGTGTGCTCTCGGTCGTACAAAATCTCGATACGTTCGTTGAGTACCTTAAGCAGTCGCTCAAGGTCGATACCATTGACCACAGCGCCTTTCAGAAGCTCGGGCTTAGGCATCATCTCGACAAAATCAAAACGGCGGCGCAGTGCCGTGTCCATCATGGCTAATGAACGGTCGGCAGTGTTCATGGTGCCGATTA
The DNA here is from genome assembly GCF_002835515.1 of Vibrio sp. vnigr-6D03. NCBI lineage: Bacteria > Pseudomonadati > Pseudomonadota > Gammaproteobacteria > Vibrionales > Vibrionaceae > Vibrio > Vibrio sp. vnigr-6D03. Next base: position 126,330 of record NZ_PIZL01000021.1, on the reverse strand, counting down.
GGTACAAGTTATCAGGTACTGAAAACAGAGGTTTACTGTGCGGCAGACTAATTTCTAAGCATTCGTCAGTCGGTTTTCTTTCTGCCGGCATTCGTTTACTTGGTTCGATAAGGGTAATTAACTCGCCAAAAATCTTAGAGATATTGCCTCTGTTGATTTCATCAATAACCAATACGTAGTTCTTCTTTTGGCATGGTTCTGAGTCTGCGATCTCACTAGGCATACAGCTTTTAAGTTGTTGGAGTGCCTTAAAATAGTAGGTTGCATGTTCTCTTGCTAAACCCGATACCGTTGAATTTTGTTTCACTTCCTGCCGGTTGTTTACACCAGCCAAATAGAGGTTTTTTAAATCCGAAAACTTCATGATCTGAGAAGCCTTCCAGTTACTGCCGCTGTAACGAAAACCTTCCTCTGTAACATCAATGATCGATACCGCTTCGGTTAGGGAAATTCCAGCCGAGTCATAAAAAGCAGAGAGTTTCAACGCCTCTAAACCATGTTCGAATTTTTTTTCCTCATTCAGTGCTTGCTGATCTTTCTGGCTATTTTTCAGGTTTTCTCTGGCGTCATCCGCTATGGCTTTGAATACGCCCTTTTTAATGGTGTATTTGACTTGGTCGTTGTCTGTGGTAGTTGCGCTCAGACCCTCAACAAACTCTTCATAGCCATAGCTTTGGTGGAAGGTAACAAACCGGATGCGTTTGGCTTTTACCAGATCATCGTATATGGCTTTTAACTCACTCCGAGTTTCCCAAAAAGAGCCCGGCTCAGCGGCTTTTACTGCCGCTTCAATAGTGTGATAGGTTTTGCCTGTGCCGGGCGGACCGTAAAGGATTTGGTTTAGAGGGGCTACGTACTCACTCGATGAGTGATCGGGACTATCTGAAAGCATTTCTTTATTTAGATAATCTTTCGGCTTGTAAGGAGAGCGTTCAATTGAATACTTCTTACTGAACTCCGATAACAAATTTGACTGCTGTAAGCGTTCGAATAACCGTTCATTCGTTTGGCAAACCTCCGTATCATCGGCGCCTTCTAATCCAAATCTACGCTTGTATTTCAACTCATTTTGCATCGGGGAAAAGGTGGCAAAAACAGAGTGTGCGGTTTCATGCCTCTCTTTTCTTCCAATACGAATCATGCTGTCTTTAGTATTGGTTGTGTAAATATCTAACCCTGCTTGATGAGCCAAGTTCAAAATTTTACAAAATGAATCCAGAACTTCTGGTTCCCAGTTTTTCATCATACGAGACAATTTATCTACATCCGCAAATTGCTCATAGATGTCTCTTTCTTCGAAAGTTGTTTGGTTATTCATTTCTAGCCATTCGTTGTAATAAAAACCCCGTTGACCTTGCGCTCAACGGGGTTGATTAGAATTATGCGTTTAATGCCTTCTTCGCGGCTCTTTTCTTTGCCGCCTCAGCTTTTTTAGCTGCTTTGACGAGGGCTTCCGCTTCTTTACGAGCTTCGGCGATGCGCTCTAGCAGTTTGTCGGCGGGTTCATCACTTGGGTCTTGCGCCACCAATTCACCTCGGAAGGCTTTTGCCAGAATGCTTTGGGTTAAGTTATCTACCCTCGCCTGCGCCTTTTTCACTTGTGCTTCGATGGTGTCTGCGAGAGCGAAGTATTGATCGACTAGGCGAACGATTTCTTTTTGTTCTTCGATAGGAGGAACTGGTACTAAATCCTTCCTTAAATCAGTCAAATGAATATGTAATAAGCCAGTTCCTACGCCAACCATCTGCTGCTGTAGAATTGGAGACATAAATGCGTACTCCAAATAATCGCTCATATCTTTTGAGACAGGTTTGACGAGCGCTACAGACACAAAAATACTGAATTCAATATCTGTTCTAATTTGACGTACGACTCCAAGAGTTCCATCTTTAGAAATTAAGATATCCCCTCTTTCAGGATTAGTACGCTTAGTAAAATCAACGTGATCGTCATAAGTTACATAATTTAGGTCATCAAAAGAGATACCATTTCCTTTGGTTAGGTTCTTTACTGTAACAAATGGGATTCCCTCGTCTACATATTGAGGTTTTTTATGAACTCCATCAGATACTTTAGATGACAGTGCCTCAACCGAAGCCCACGCCCAATTAAGAGGCAAAGAAAAATCTAACTGATTTTCGACTTCAATTGCAGGTTTGTATTTTCTCTTTTTATTCAGTCGCTTATTCTCTTTCTCCCATTCAACCTTACGAGATATTTCGATTGTCGAAATGAGAGGTTTAACGTCGAAAGTATTCTCCCCACGCCACTCTTCCGTCAACTTACCCGACACCGCAGAAGCGAGTACCGATTGGCGGAAGCGTTTTAGCAAATCTGGGATGCCATCTAGGCGGGCTTTAATGGTGTCGACCTGTGCCAATACCTCATCGAGTTTTTCAACGATGCGTTTTTGTTCGGCTAGTGGTGGAAAACTCACACCAATACTTTCGATTCCCGAAGCAGAAATATTTGGCTGAGCTCCACCGTATGCGATCTCAAGTATTGTCGGCGAAAGATACTTAATTAAATGATTACGAAACCCAAGATCACTTAATTCAGGTGCATTAAGTTTTAAATTACCGACTCGTTGATTCTGATATGCGGGTGTACTTCCCCAATAAACGCCTATCTTACCTGTTGTTGCACCCGACATTGCAACTAAGAGGTCTCCTTTGGCAATTTCAAATTCTGATACTGCAAGCTCAATTGGAACATGATTTGCTTTTTCATCAGAGGCAACCGTGCCATTAATATCGGAGATTCGAATAACAGGAACCGTCATATTGGATGGCTCGCTATAGTCTTTACTCTTAAAGGCAAAACCATTTTTTAGGTGAATATAGTCCCCCAGCTTGGCACTAACCCAACCCTTCGGCATACCACTCATCACTCTGCCTCCGGCTTTTCTGCCAAGCCAAAGGCTTCTGCCACAAGTTGTTTTTGCCCTTCTGCTACATCGTTCGCGCCAAGTGCTTGCATCAGCTGGTAAATTTCAGACATAGCTTCGGTTAGCTCTGCCATCGCTTCCCCGGCGAGCATTTCTGGCTCTGGCAGGTTTTCTGCGCTGGTGGCTTCTAGGTCTTTTAGCCAAGAGATATCTAGGCTGTCACCTTTTTGGTCACGAATGTAGTCACGGCTGAATTTGCGGAAACGAGCGTTGCTTTCTACATGCGCTTGCTCGCTGACGTTCTCAACACTATCATCACCTTCTGGGTAAATAGCTCCTAGGGTTTCGTAAACACCTTCCTCACGAGGTGATTGACCGTTTTTGTCTGCACCGTAAGCGGTAATAAAGGCTTCAAAGTGCTTGGCAGTGAGTGGGCGACGTTTACCAAAGGTGTTCATATTGGTACGCATATCGAATACCCATGTCCCTTTAGTACAGCCTTTATCTTGGTGCTTGTTTTCTGGCGTGCCTTTTTGGAAGAAGAGTACGTTGGTCTTCACGCCCTGTGCGTAGAAGATGCCGGTTGGCAAACGTAAGATGGTATGCAGGTTACACTTGTCCATTAAGTCACGGCGAATTTCCGTACCTTTACCGCCTTCAAATAACACGTTATCTGGAATGACTACCGCGGCACGGCCACCTGGTTCGAGCGCATCGTAGATATGCTGCATAAAACAGAGCTGTTTGTTACCCGTTGGGTGTACAAAGGTGCGGGTAATGTTGGTGCTGGCTGCACTGCCAAATGGCGGGTTGGTTAGGATTACATCGGCTTTTGGCAAGTTTTCCCCTGCGCTACCAAGCGTGTTGCCTAAGCGGATCGCCCCTTCGTTTTTATCGCCTTCAATATCGTGCAGCAGGCAGTTCATCAGGGCTAAACGGCGGGTTTCTGGCACCAGTTCCAGCCCAACAAAGGCTTGTTTCATTTGAAAGTCTTGGTCGTCGCCGCTCAGGGTTTCTAAATCGTTGGTGTGGGCTTTTATGTACTTGTCTGCTTCTATTAAAAAGCCGGCGGTGCCTGCTGCCGGATCCTGAATGATTTCACGGGGCTGCGGCTGCATTAGCTTAACAATGGTGCTGATGAGCGCACGGGGGGTGAAGTATTGCCCCGCGCCAGACTTGGTTTCGTTGGCGTTTTTTTGCAGCAGCCCTTCGTACATGTCACCAAAGTCGTCGCGGCTTTTGCCTTGCCCTTGCCCAGAATCGGATTCGTCAAACCATTCCAGGTTGTCCATGTTGTTCACCAGCTCTGTGAGCTGCGCAGGCTGGGTAATGGTGGTGTTTACGTTTTGGAAAATGGCACGAACAATGGCGTGGTCGTCGGCACCCAACTGCACCAGCATATTTCGGTAGAACTGGTGCTGTTCTTGGCCTAGTTTGGCTTTTAGATCGGCCCAGTGGTAACCCTCTGGCAGCAATTCATCTTCTTGGCCTGTCTCTTCACACATTTTCAGAAACAGCAGAGACGCCAGCTCGTTGACGTAGTTTTGGTAAGAGACGCCGCCATCGCGCAGGTTGTCACACAGCTTCCACAGTTTGCCGACCAGATCATTATTGTTCATGTTTGTTCTCTTGTTTGTTATAGGCAAGTGCGGCGATGTACGTTCTCAGGTTCTGATTTGAACAACGCCCAGCACTTGCTTTTTATTTGGCTACGTTAAATCGGGTTCGATTCTACTGAGTTAGGCGGGCGCATCCCACATATATTCTTTAAATTGGGTGAGAACGCTGTCTAATTCGTCATTAAAGACGCGCTCTAGCTTGCGTTTCCCCCCTTTGCGTTTGTAATTCCCCGTTTTAAAGGTGTCATCGTCGAGCACCACTTTTTCTTTTATGGATGAAGCAAGGCGATCAAGCCAGTTTAGCTGCTCGGCGCTCCACGCGTTTTGCGCTTTGATTTTGGTCAGCGCGAGATCGACCCTTTCTTCAAATGGCAATAGCGCATCTCCAATGGCGGCTCGGCGAATGTGACCGACAAGGCGAGCGGCAATATCTTGGTTTTTGGTCTCTTTCCACGCTTTTTTGAGGGTTGGCTCGTTAAAGTTTTGCGCATCGAACCACTCTTGCAGTTCTAACAAGCCTTTTCGAGTTAAATCCCTTGGGCGGTTGACGATCACGTTTAACGCTTCTTGCTGGTTAATGGAACGATCCACCAGCGCGTCAAAGGCTTCTAAGAAGTCTTGCGCGGTTTCATGCTCGCCATACACGGTTTCAACGCGCAAAACTTCGTCGTCTACGTCGGTGAAAATCGGCATGTCTCGCAAGTCGTTTATTTCTTGTTTGAGCTGCTCTAACCGCCCGACCATGCTGGCCACCTTGTTAAACACTTCTGCCGACCATTTGGGGCCTTTCTGCTTGAGTGTATTGGCAAGATTACCGAAATTACACCCTGCTGAACTTAAGCAAAGTTCATCCAGGCGTTTGATTTGGCTGTCGATGTTTTTTGATTTGTAACGGTTGAATTCTGCATGTTTGGCAATCCGTTGAAGCTTGGCGATCAATTGCTCGTGGCTATGTTCCGCAAAGCTTCGGCCATCTGCTTCCTTCACTTTGTACGTTTCAGAATCCGTGATTTCGTTCACTAAGGTTTGCAGCTCCACTTTAGGGCGAACCACAACAGGGCGCATGGTATCGACACTTTGCAGTGTGGAATACAAATCCACGACGTCGAAGATCTTAAACGCGGTTTTCCCCACGGCTGGACACAAGCGAGTTGCCCGTCCTTTCATTTGCTCATACAAAATACGGCTGCGCACTTTGCGCATAAACACGAGGTTACAAATGCTTGGGACATCAATACCCGTAGTGAGCAGATCAACGGTGACGACGATGTTTGGCAAGCGCTCTTTTTTGAAACGAGTGATCATCGATTGGACTTTGGTTGCGTCTTTGTCTGAATCACCGGTGATTTTGATGATCGCATCGTGCTCTAGCTGAGGGTACTTGGCTTTAAAGGCGGTTCGTAGCTCTTCAACGACGGTATCGGCGTGTGTGTTGTTTACACAGAATACCAATGTTTTCTGCGGGCTGGTTGGATCTATGTGATTCACCAGCTCTTCGCATACCACTTTGTTAAAGTTAGAGGCAATCAATGCGCGGTTGAAGTCGGCCACTTCAAAACCTTGTTCGTCTTCTAGGGTGTCGCTGATGAGTTCACCTTGGTTAGACAAACGTTGCACCTCTGTGCCTTGCGAATAATACACACCGCCTTCGCTTAACTTGGTGATGATGCGAATGGATGGGTCCTGATCACATAGGTAACCGTCCACCACCGCTTTTCGATAACCGTAACGGTAAACCGGAGCTTTCTTCACACCACCAAAAATATCAAGGGTGTGCACTGCCGTAGTGGCGGTAAGACCGATTTTTACGGCATCGAAATGGTCGATGATTCTGCGATACGCTGAAATGAAGTCTAGTTGGCTTCTGAACTTTTCTTCACCTTCGGTTTGTTCTTTATCAAGAATATAGCCCCGGTGTGCTTCATCCACAATAATGCAGTCGTAACGCCCAATGGGCATCACTTCATCACTTTTAAGCGTGCGATTTACTAGCGACTGAACCGTTGCTACGTGAATTTTTGTGCTATCTTCAGGAAAACGTTCCGTAAGTCCTTGGATGTTAAAAATCGTATTAAAGGTGTCGCCTTTGATGCTGGTATCTTCAAACGAATCTAATGCCTGTTTACCCAGTGATGTTCTATCAACGAGGAATAAAATGCGTTTAAAGCGCTGCGACTGGATCAATCGATACATGATGGCAATGGCGGTTCGAGTTTTACCTGTACCCGTTGCCATGGCGAGCAAGATGTCTTGTTCACCATTGATGATGGCTTTTTCTACGGCTTGAACGGCTTCTTCTTGGTAATACCACAAGCCCAAATCGCTCATGTCTGCGTTTTTACTAAACCACTTGTTGTTGAGCTGGTCGTCGCTGTCTAGCTTGGCGATGAGCTCTTCCGGCCGGTGCCACTCTGGCAGTGCTTTGGGCATATTGGTTGGGTGGCGTACATCTCGAAACCAGATCCCGCTTTTGTTTTTCTGGGCGGCTCTATAGCCTCGCCCATTGGCAGAAAAACAGAATGGGATCTTAAAACGTTCACTGCCACTGGAGTCTGCCCACGTGGGTAAATAAGATGGAAACGCATCTGCTACGGCTTTTTGCTCTTTGTCATCATTGGCAGCTTGTTGCAATTGATCACGCAAGAAATCATTATCAAAGTACTTGCTGTAGCGGTATGCCTCGTTCAGCTTGGCGGATACGTCTTCGTTGCTTTTCTTCGCTTCAATAACGCCTACCGGTTTTAAACCAACAAACAGTACGTAGTCGGCAAAGCCTGTTCTTCCGGTTTCATCTTTGCCTGTTGGCCACTCAGCAATGGCCATATTGCGCCCAACTTGAGGACGAGTGCCGTTGGCGAATTTCAATTTTTTTGTATCCGCATCCCAGCCAGCTTTACGCAGCTGGGTATCGATGAGATAACGGGTTTCCTCTTCGCTTAGGTCTAGAGGGCGTAATTTCGCCTCATCGATGATTTGTTTCTTATACGCTTTACGTTCTGCTTCTGTCTTCTTCGACAGCTCTACTTCTTGTTCTTTAAGCTTGGCTTCAAGGGCATGAATACGGGCTTGATACTGAACTTCCGTTTCTTGCTGCTTACTCTCCAATACCGAAATATAACCACTCAATGCGATTAACTTTGCCTGCTGAGCTTCGTACTCAGCTTTGGATTGCTCTTTCGCTTGTTTTTCACTTTGGAGCGCAAGAGCCAGCTCCTGTTTCAGTGAGGCGATTTCCTGTTCAAACTCCTCATTATTTTCGGAGGTTGGCAGAACAAATTCTGGTGCAGGGAAATCGTATTGTTTGGTGACTAATCGGTAATACCACACCGCGATACGGAACGCGAATCGCAGGCACATTTCGGCATCTTGCAAATCATCGTGGTACTCGTGTACTGCCTGATTACCTATTTTACGTAGCTTATGGAATACGTTAAGAATGCCGTCATCGACAAAAGGGATTTTGCCCAATTCACGCAAGAGATCGTATTGGTTATCAGGAATTGGGATGTCTAGCAATTTTGCTAGGTGTTTTGCAGTTGATTCGCCAAAAATTCGCAATTTGGCAAGCGTGGTGTTTGGGTCATCCGGATAGTTTTTTTCTGCTGCGCGAGCAATAGCGTACAAGAAATCATTTACGCCTTTCAGGAATTCGAAGTTAGACCTAGCCATGTGTCCTTCCTTGCTTGTATTCGTTGTTCATTACTTCTGCTTACCAACTTTATATGGCATGGACGGTCAGGGCCGGGGTTATTGGACTTTTGCCTTTGTCGATAAGGTTTGTTCTTATTACGCACTCAGGTGCGCTGTTCGAGCGATTGTAATGATAACTTTCGCAATACTCCACACTTCAGATCACGTTTACTTTACGTATGGTTAGAGTTTGTTCGATATTTATTGATATTCTACTTGTCTTATACAAAAAGAGCTTTAAATTAAAGAAAAGAGACCTTGCGGTCTCCTTCGTTGAACTGGGTGGTTTAATACCAATCACAGTCAGTAAGTGTTCATAAATAGCGAAGGAAAAACGCTTGAGAACAAGGCAAGAAATTTCGATAAGTAGTTATTCTACAATCAAATTTTTTAACGCAGTTATCGAGTGTTTTAACAAGCTAGAATGAGTAATTACTTACTACGATTGGTATAAGTTAACCTTGTCGCTGCTTTTTCTGATCATCGGTCAGATAACCTAGCCAATCATCAACAGGTAATGGTTTGGCAAAGTAAAAACCTTGAGCGCAGCGGCAACCGATTTGCAACAGCGTATCGACATGGCTTTTGGTTTCTACCCCTTCCGCTATCACCGCTAAATCCAGAACCTGAGCCATTTTGAGGACAGCACTGGTGATCTCATAATCGAGCTTGGATGAATTCACATCTTGAATAAAGCCTCTGTCGAGCTTAATGCAGTCTGCAGATAGGTTTTTGAGAACAGAGAGTGAGGAATACCCTGTTCCAAAATCGTCGATGGCAATCTTATAACCTCGCGCTCTCAACGTTTCAATGGTGCGTACGCAGGTTTCAAAATCACGCATCATGTCTCGTTCTGTTATTTCAAGCAGCAATTGATGCGGCTTGCAGTCCGTTTCGTCGAGAATACTTTGTAACTGTTCGGCTAAGTCCGTCATGTAGAACATTCTCGCTGAGAAGTTTACCGAGAATATGATGCCGTCTAAATTCGTTCCTTCGTTTTGCCATTCAGATATCAAACTGGCTACTTCCCTGAATACCCACTTGTCGATATCAATAATCAGGTCCGTTTTCTCTGCCACTTCGAGGAAATCGATAGGCAGAAGTAATCCCAGCCTTGGATGTTGCCAGCGCACCAAGGCTTCCGCTCCGATGACTTTTTGAGAATGTAAGTCAATCTTAGGTTGGAAATAAACAACTAATTCATCATTCTTAATCGCTTGGTGTAAACCAACGTTGGTTTCAATCAAGTCGGTCACTTCTAAGGTCATCTTATCCGCATATACTCGGTACTGATCCCGACCGTTTCGTTTGGCGTGGTACATAGCCGTGTCTGCATTTCGAATGAGTGTTTCACCATCGGCACCATGGTTAGGGAACTGACAAACCCCAATACTGGCCGAAACAAACACCGTTTTATCTTGGATGTAATAGGGTTTTCTTAATGCTTTGTTGATGCGATCGGCCAGGACTTCACCACTCGATAAACTGTCTACTTTGGTCAGAACCACCATGAATTCATCCCCTCCCATTCGAGCGACAAATCCAATTTCCGAAATCAACTGGTCGAGAATTTCAGCAATGCTCGCCAACAAGTTATCACCCGAAGCGTGACCTAATGAGTCATTGATCGTTTTAAATTCATCAACATCTAAGTAAAGCAGTAGAAATGATGTTTCTTCTTCGGTCGCTTTAGCAATTTCCTCATCCAACCTTTTGGTCGCCAGTAGCCTGTTTGCCAAACCGGTAAGGGGATCGTGATGAGCCAAGAAGTCGAAATTTTTCTTCTCTTCATTCAAATCAGAATACGCTTGAGACAGACGAACAGCCATCTTGTTAAACGCGTTCTCTATGTGGCTCCATTCATCTGTTCTTCCTAGGTTGATCGGTTTATTTGCGCCTTGAGACTCAAGACCTTCAAACCCTTCTTTTAAGTCATCAAGCGGTTTTCGAATGTGTCGTTTCACAACTTGGCTGATCAGTAGCAAGGAGGTAAGAAACGCAAGAATACTGATGATGATGGCATTAAATCTGGATTGGCTAATTTCTTGCTCTAGCTGCTGGGTAAGTTGCAGAGCTTGCTTTTGAACGCGCGCTTCTGTTCTTTCCACCATATCAAGCAATTCATTTTGCGCGCTCACCAACGCTTGCATGACCACCCAACGTTGTTCTAAATTCGCGCTAATGCGCCGCAATGCTGCGTTGTAACGTCTTACCGTGCGCTTCATTCGTTTTTTTTGCGCTTTTACTTCATTGGTGTCGATGTCGACGTTTTCCAAATGCAGTAAAAAGATATCGAGTTCTTTTTGAATCTCGATTATTAGCACTTTCTCTGTTTCTGGTGTGATACGGCTGTGAATGCTACCAACCATTTTACCAACGGTGAGAAACACTTCGCGCAGCATGTTCACCAAATCGAGTTCATTGTTGTAACGAATATAGTTTGGCTCGCGAATGTGAGTGAGTTTGCTGTCGGCAACAACTAATTCAAGTTGATCAAGCTGTTCGGCTAAAGAGTCGTCAATTTCTTGGGTCTGTTTCAGGATTCGATTCAGCGCCAGTGAACTCCCCAAAAAACGGTGAAAGTTATCGATAAATGAGTCCATTTTTTTCGAGAAATCTCGGTTAGTCGATAGATCTCTCAAACGCTGCAATTGAAGATCGATATTGAATGCTTCCTCGGACAACGTAGTTTCACTGAACAGAAACGTTTGCTCTAGCAATTTCACTCTTGAAGTCAGGGCGAAAACTCGGCGGCTGATTTCCGAGTTCACAGTCAGCACAGAAACGTGTTCGGAGGCTTCCGTTTTTAGTGTGGATTCAACGTAATATAACGAACGAATAACGGTGAACAAGGCGATACTAAGAATGGCCAATAGTAATAGATTGGAGAATATAATGCGCTGAGTAATACTGGCTTGATTTAATTTCATCGACCCTTCCATATTTTTAGGTAGGCGTCACGGTAACCATTTTGGGGGTCATAAATACCCGTATCTTCCTGATTGATAAGTTCCGCTACGTTTTCCGGTGTCACTAAGTGTACAGGTGCCGAATACCCACTTGGTGGCATACCATGAAAAGCTCGGTTTAGCTCATCGACTGTCTGCCAACCTTGCAGGTAAAGAGGCTCAGGAACGGTGGCTAACTGGAAATAATCTTGGTCTATGCGCTTATACGCCGCTTTACTTCCATCACCCGCAGAAATATTGTCTGAAACGGGCTTCCCTTTCTCTATATTGGACTCTAGTGATGGGATTGCGTAGTCGATGTATAAGTCATTAATAGCCAAAATGTGAGTAATCTGTTCTTCATGTTTATCCCAAAGGTACTCGAAGGTTTCTGGCATCTCCTCGGCTATTTTATCCAACGGCAGCGGTTGTACTTCCAATAGATTACAAGTTTGACAGCGCTTGATGGTATCTGCCATCACGTTGGCTTTTATGGTGGCAATCTCGTAGTTAGGGTCCGTGAATACCACAGCATTAACATTGCCGTTAGAATTCACAATTGCCAGTAGCGCCGCCACTTCAGCCACATCGATCGGGTCGGTCGTGATGTTCATGTACAACCCAAGCTCTTCATTTCCACCAGCCTGCTCGGTTGCATGCCAACCAATTACCACAATGCCTAGGCTTTCAGCAAGCTTCAGGGTTTCTCGGTGACGTTGCGCATCTATTCCTCCAAGAACGATAGCATCCGGTTCAAACCCAATGGCTTTTCGCAATGCTGCTCCCTGCCTCACTTCAGATCCCAATCCATCGATGAAGCGGAGATGCCAATCTAAGTTGGAAATGGCTTGTGACATACCCCTTGCCACGCCATAAACGCCTCCATTTCTTAGATCGGAAGCAATAAAGATGATGTTCTTCTCGTGGACCATTTTCGGTCCATCTGTAGGGCCATCCCAATTCAGGTCACTCGCCACTGCTTTTGCAACTTTTTCACGCGCGTAAGCGAGAAAATCCCCATCAAAAGTATTGGCTATACTGTATGAGCTATAAGCAACTATGAACCAAGAAACGGACCAGCGTATGATTTTCTTCATATATTTGTATATTTAATTATTTTTTTGTAAGCATTTTTGTATAGATTAACAATAATGTTAATACATAATTAAACAATTGGTAACAGTGATGGGTGACCAGATTTATAAATATTTTCTTGCTGCAATATTCATAGCTCTAGCTACGACGCCAATGGAAGGCTTAACCAAGGACAACAAGGGCGAGAACTCCTATACACATCAAGTAGATGCAAACAAACTAGACAGTTTTCAAGTTACGGTAAGCGCCAACCCTGAACCGCTAACTAAAAAACTTAACAAGCCCGTTCGCATTGCAATTATTTATCCAAGCGCCGATATCTCTGATTTTTGGGTACGTAACTTCATAGCAATGACAAAACGTTTGGAAGCACTAAACCTCCCTTTTGAAATCGATGAGTTTGCCTCAAAGCAGATAGAGCACTCGTTGCAGACACAATATACTGAAACGGTTCTCAATTCAGACATTCCATACGATTTTGTCATTTTCGGACCATCTGAGCTTGGTATACAAGCCGGAAATATTCAAAAATTATCTGCATCTAGAGATTTCCAAACCTTTATTTGGGCGTTCCATACGCCCAATCCCGAGTGGAGTCATCAGCCAGATGCTTGGTTTGACTTTTCTAGTGAAATGGGTGCAGAAGTACTTTGTGACTACGTAATCAAGGAGTTAGGAAAGGGAGTGGAATTTGCCGCTAACCGTGGTATTCCCGGAATCACCGATACTCAACGTTCACAAGGTTTTATTGACTGTGTAGAAGAGAAAGGCGATTGGCTTAGCCTTTACGAACATTTCGGACAGTATCAGAAGCTCGGGGGAGCTGATGGCGTTCGTTTAGTGTTAGATAATTTTCCAGAAGTTTCTATGCTTCACAATGCCAATACTGCAATGACAATGGGCGCTGTAGACGCATTAATTGAGGCAAATAAGCACGAAGATATTTTCGTGACTGGTTGGGGTGGAACGGCCAAGGAGATCGAGAAAATAAAGCGCGATGAATTGGATGCCACGCCCATGCGTATGAGTGATGACTTGGGCGTAGCAACGGCTGAAGCAATCAAATTTTATGTTGAAAAACGCGCAGCAGAAGTCCCGCATATCTATCTCGGGCGTATTACTGTGGCTCACAGTGGCATGAGTGATGTGGAGCTGAATACACTCACACGTGAGGCTTTTCGTTACTCCGGTCAATAACCGACTTACACTATTCGCTATTTTAATTACGGGTTGCTGTTCATTTAAACCTAAACCCTAAACGCCCTCTCATTGAGCAGGGCGTTTTCATTTAGGCTTCCCTAATGTGGTGCAGTTTCCACTATCTTGGATAACATATCGCGTGATCCCGCTTCATTCAAAATCGAGTAATGGTCTCCATTAACTTCATAAATATTGATATCAGAAAGAACGTTTAGCCACGATTCTGTGACATCGATTTTCTCAGTTGGAGAATGCTCCGACGCAACAAACAACCAAGCTTGCTTAACGTGAACTTTGCTAGGTTTGTATTGCCTCAACGCATTGGCATTCTTCTGGCAAGCAGAAACAACGCGCTCCAAATACTGGCGTGCTTCACTACCATTTGTATGCATGGCATCGACAATGTCATTCACTGAACTGCGCTCGTTCAATCGCCCTTTGAGTTCAGGGTATTGTTGCAAAACCTCTTTAACAAAAACCGAATTGGCAAGCTCAGGAAGATGCTGTGAAGAATGGTTAAGTGCAGGAGGGTCTATCAAAACCAGCTCTACATCGTCACCTAATTGCTTCACCATTTCCTGCGCCACTACTGCACCAAAAGACCAACCAATCACGCGCTTTACTTGATGAAAAGAAATTTGAGCGCAATACTCTTGAGCGCATATTTGAATCGTATTCAATGACGCCCCTCCTTCCAATAAAGGATCTCGAATAGCGATCAGTTCTCTGCTTTTCGGATAACACTCTCGCCATTTTCGGTAACCAGACACATCACCGCCTACCGGATGAATCAGTACGTCTACGTGCCGGATTTTTTCTAACTCGCCGCTTTTTTCTAACTCATCACTTCTTTCTAAATGGGCGTTTTTTTCTATATGCTCATTTTCCTCTGAGTAAAGACCAGCTTCCAAATGAAGAGTAAGTGAATCAATGGAAACATTCTGATTCAGTTGCACCAAGGTAAAAGCATTAGGAAATAATTCGTTTAGTGCATCCAACAAATCGAGCACAGTTAACGAATCACCGCCTAAATCGTAAAAGCAAACATCGGGGTCGATATCACTCTCTTCCATCCCCAACACTTGTGCAAATAACGCTGTTAGCTTAAGGCGAATGTCTAGATTATTGTTCGCATCCTCGACAAACGAATTCTTTGAATATCCGCTTTGTTCGGTGCTGTTTTTATCATTACGAGTACGGACGTCCCGATGATTAATCGAATGAAAGAAATCGCGTGCATCGACCTGATTTAAAGGCGACACATACAAACAGCCTTCGAATAGACTATGTGTCACCCTATCAAAAACCATTAGCCCCTCTTGTGGCGTTATCGCAAAATCTGTTTTATTGATGTCTTTTGCCATGCCTGTTTGCAGCCATGTCGGGAAATTAACCGAAATCATTCGTGTTGTTGAACCCCCTCGACAGGAAGACATCTGATTCAGAAACGCATTTGCTGCGTTGTAATCGGTTTGCCCAGCCACAGGATAAATGGAAGACATCGACGAGCAATACAAAACAAATTCCGGCTTCAACGTATCGATCGAATGAGCCAGCTGAATGGCTCCTAGCACTTTAGCGCCCACGTTTTGTTGGAGAGTATCGGCATTGAGCGTATGTATCATCGCACCGCCAGCTAGCCCAGCGGCGTGAACAATGCCTTTTACACAGCCAAAAGTTTGGTGAATTTGTTCCACCAGCGATTGCCATTGCGTACCATTTGAGATGTCGCACTGGATGTGTTGTTCACTCACACCTTGCTGAATGCTTTGTTGCTTTGCTGATCGAGATAGTCCTATCACCACGTTTTGACTATCTTGCGCTAAAAGGTGCTGGGTTAAATGCCGTCCAATGCCTCCTTTCGAACCCGTAACAATATACACGTTGGATTCATTGCTTTGTTTAGGCAGATCTTGCTCTTTCGGCAAATCAAACTTTGTTGATTCAATAGGTGATTCTACAAATGATCGCTGCCATAAATAGCCATGGCGCAAAGCGAAAAAGGGCTCATTCGGTTGACTAGAACTGGCGCTCGATGAACTGAATAGATGGGTCAAAGAAGCCGCTAAATCGGATGACGACTCACTTTCACTCACATCCAAACAGTACCCATTCATACGTGGGTTTTCTATGGTCATGGTTTTAACCAAACCATTCATTAAAGCGCTATCAGGGTTAACCAGCTCGTTTCCCAACACCTCTGCTGAGTTCGAATTTAAGAAAATCACTTGGATGTCAGTTGTTGAACTGCAAGATTGCAAGGCTTGAACCAGCTCAACTCGTTGCCACAGAGGTTGTATAAAGCCACTTCCTGAATGATCACTTTGGCTAAATACGACTACATTTAGCTGCGCAACCTGGTTGGATTCAATGTTCAACCATGCTTGCAAGTCTGTGGAGTCGGAAACGTGAGTGACTTGATTACCTTGCTGCTGATAATGGGCTATGACCTCATCACGATACTCACTTTTTTTGCCAATAAAGAGGGTTTGATTGTTTACCCCTTTAACCGTTTTTACTCGAAGAACCCGCTGCCAGCTTTCTTCCAAAAACCACTGTTCAAATGGCGCTCGATTTCGCTCTGCCGTGTGCTGGAGTTCACTGGTTTGTATGGGTTTTACATAATATGGACTCAAGTACGATTTAGTATTGAATGGGGTTGGCGTGACATTCCATTTGAGAGCGCCATTAATGGCGTCATCGAAAGCTCCAAGGATCACATGCGCGTTTGTGCCTCCCATACCAAAACTGCTGACGCTAGCGAATCTATTCCGACCTTCCCAAGCACGGGCTTGCGTGCTCAAAGTAAACCCAGCCGCTTTAAAATCAATGGCTTCATTTGGACTGTCCGACCAAAGCGTTGCCGGGTAATGTTGGTGATATAGGCACAAAGCCGTACGAATGAACCCTGCTACACCAGCTGCACTGCCTAAATGTCCCATCTGACTTTTAAGGGATCCTAGCTGACATACCACCTTGGTGTCTGGTGACTTTCGGTTCGCGTCAAACGCGGCGGATAAAGCTTCCACTTCAATGGGGTCGCCCAAAGGAGTGCCAGTACCATGCGCTTCTACATACTGTACTTGTTCAGAAAATATTTGGGCATTTCGCTGGGCTTGTACGATAACATCGCGCTGACCATGAACAGAAGGAGCATAAAAGCTGACTTTGTTTCCACCGTCGTTATTTACGGCACTGCCTTTCACGACGCAGTAAATACGGTCGCCATCTTGCTTTGCTAAGTCCAGCCTTTTGAGTACAACCACTCCTATTCCATTGGCTGGAACCGTACCGCTCGCCTGATTGGAAAAAGGTTTGCAATGCCCATCTTCCGATAAAATCATCCCTTTCCTGAATGGGTAGCCATCTAAAGTCTCAAGATCAGCGTTCACACCGCCAGCCAACGCGATATCGCAATCCCCCAGTTGAACTTGCTGACAAGCCTGATGGATCGCCACCAAAGAACTAGAACAAGCCGTTTGAGCCGTAATAGCTGGACCAGAAAGATTAAGGTGGTACGCAATACGTGTGGCAATGAAATCTTTCTCGTTCAATAGTGATAAATGGTATGGGTCGATTTTTTCTTCACCATATTTAGCAATGGCTGGACCATAAGTATTGTCACTCGCACTCATGAAAACGCCGATCTTTCGAGCATCTTTTGATAGAGGGGAATGGGGTTCCATATCGGAACCATTCGAACCAACCTTTCTCTCTATATGTGTATTCTCTATGCCTGCATTCTCTAGAGCATGAACAGCAGTCATTAATGCATGCCGCTGCTGGGGGTCCATCAACTTTGCGTCGTGCTCGGAAATACCAAAGTAAGCTGGGTCGAAATCTGTTACCCCTAGCATACTTGAACGGACAGAAACCCAATTTTCCTCATCAAACTTTTCGCTGTTTTTGTCTAATGGAATGCGCTCAATACACTCCTTGCCATTTTTAATGACTTCCCAAAACTCCGATAAATCATTCGCCGCTGGCAAGTTCACAGCCATACCAATAACCGCAATATCGTGGCTTTTTTCTATCTCACGGTTAACGGCTTTGCGGCTTTCTTTGGTTTGAGTACTTCCCTTACGCTCATTGCGTTCATTACTTTCGAACTCAGCGCAAGAAGCCTCTTCTTGCATTAGAAATTCTGCCAATTTACGGATACTAGGATAAGCAAAAAGATCGACCAGATTAATCGGGGGGAATTGAGAACAAAGCCATTCGTCTTGCAATAATTGGCTATGCATTTTCATAAGATTTAAAGAGTTAAAACCCGATTCAAAAAATGGGGTATCTGGATGAATCTGAGCACCATTTTGTTGGCTGAACATCGAAATCAAATGATTAACTAAAGGCGATTCTGAATGTGCTTTCTCTTGTTCACTATTATTGATTTTTGTTGCCAAATCGGGAATTGGAAGCGCATCACGATCCAGCTTGCCATTCGGTGTTTCCGGCAAAGTATCCACCGAACAAAAGTGGCTGGGTATCATGTGGTTGGGTAGCTGTTTAGCCAACACGTCCATGACAACTTGCTGCTTGTTCGCAAGCTGACTTTCACTAAGCTCTATATATGCCACCAGCAGTGTGTTGTCGCTTTGTTTTAACGCCACAGCACTGCGCACGTTAGGCAAAGCAAGCGCTAATGCGGCTTCGATGTCACCTAATTCAATTCGATAACCATTAAGCTTAATTTGATCGTCTTCTCGCCCGCAGAATATAAGTTCTCCATTTGTGTTCCAGTAACCAAAATCACCCGTTTTATAACAACGCTGAATTGCGCCGTTGATATCCAAATGAACGAAACGATCTCGGGTCTTTTCAGCTTGATTCAAGTACCCCAATGCGACACCACTTCCACTAATGTGTATTTCACCAATCACGTTCTGGGCACAGAGCTGCGCGTTTCGATTTAAGACATGAAGATTTACCCCACAAATAGGATGACCGATTGGCAAAGCCGCATCATCATATTGATTCATTTGAGGCGGATATACATAGGTAGAGCAACCGACAGTCGCTTCAGTTGGACCATATTCATTGATCAATTTCGCCGAAGGAAGCCACTGCTGACATTGCTTTGCAGTAGCGGTATCAAATGCTTCACCACCGACTACGAAGCGATGTGCCAGTTCTAATTGCTCTTTTCCCAAGTAATGATTCAGGGCTTTTAGGTGGGTGGGCGTTAATTTGAATACCATCGGCTCCGTAGCATTTTTGATGGTACTGGCTAGCGAGTGAACATCATTCCCGTCTTGCGGTATCAGCTTCACCGTTTTACCCGCCATTAAAGGCGCGATTAAAGTGGTTACTGTTGCATCAAAATTTACGGAAGAAGACACCACGCCAGCGCTCACTTGCGCGTCTTCAAAATAATGATTAACGCAATGGTCGAGGTAATTCAGTAATGCATCGTGTGGTATCTCTACCCCTTTCGGAACACCGGTAGAACCTGAAGTGTAAATAACATAGGCTCTGTCGCTGCCCTGCTTTTCAATCACCTCTGGCGGTGTGGTGACACCTAAGCGTTCTGAGCTTTGCTGGGACTCTTTGTGCGATTCTTTGTTAGTGACTGGCTTCAACTCAAAACTCGAAGTCAGACAATAAATAGGGCTAGAAATCGAATGAGCTGCGCTTTTATTAGAGCTGCTATTGCGGACAAAGCTATGTAAATTGCCCTCCTCCGTTAACAGCAAATCGAGGTCTGCTAACTCACACATAGTGTTTAAACGCTGCTTCGGGTAATCAGGGTCGAGGGGAAGATACGCCGCGCCCGACTTTAAAATAGCCATGACCGCCACTACCAGCTCAATACCCCGATAAAAGCTCAGCCCGACAAGCGTCTCACTTGGAACCTGTTGGTATTGGGCACGCAAGACAACGGCAAGCTTTTCACTTTTCGCCTCCAGTGCTTGATAACTGAGCTGTTGCCCTTCCATCTCCACCGCAATATTTTGTAGCGACACCGAAGCTTGATAAGCAAACCAATCCTCGACGCGGTGCCAAGGTAAAGAAGGCGATCTCGATTTATGCTCCTGCAATTGAGGTTTCGAGAATTCAGCAACTTGTGCCAACTGAGATGGCGACAAATGGGGTACCTGTTGAATCGCTCGATTTAATGATTGGAATAAATGGGTTGAAAGGGTCATAAATGAAGACACTATGGCATTGGCTGCCTCATTCGATATCTTTTTACCCTGATATTCCAATACCAATTCCGCATTGTCACCGCAGTCGGTCACGAACAAGGTAATGGGAAATTTTGCTTCACCACTAAACAACGTTTGTGCGTTTATCTCCGCCCCTTTGATGGCGAGAATACTAGGATCGGTATTTTCCAAAACCAACATACTTTCAATAACATCATCGCTAATACCACTTACAGAACGCTGCTGCACTATGCTCGCGACATCTGCAAAATCCACCTGCTGATGCTTCTGAATTTGCGTAACGTTATGATGCGTTTTGTTTAGAAACTTGCTGACTTCTAACCCTATTGGCATCTCAATATTAAAAAGGCAGGTATTCGCACACATACCAACCAAATTTTCAAAACTGCCACCTTCTCGATTTGCCACTGGGGACGCTATCGCCACGCGATCTTGATGAAAATACCGATTTAGCGTTAAGCCCCAAACGCCAAGTAATGCACTGAACAGCGACATACCTCTATTTTGGGCATTACTTTTTAGTGCATTCCACTCTTTTGGCGTGAACGTCTTTTTCACCACACCATCAGGTTCAACTTGCTTGTGCACCAAAGATAGTGACGAAAACAAACTCGGCACGATGTTCAACGGCTGACTTCGCCAAAACTCGATATGCTTTTGATAAGAACTTGCGGCAATAGCCGTTTGTCTTTGCTGGCTAAAATGACGGTATTTTGAAACTTTTCTATCTACTTTAAGCGCCTGATTCGATGTGAACGCTTCATACGCACGGCTTAAATCATTCAGTAGAACATTGATGCTCCACCCATCAACAATTAAATGATGAAAACAAAGAACGAGATGATAAGTAGCTTGCTGCTGACTCCCATCTACTTTGATTAAATCGGATGTAAACAGCGGGGCAGTTTCAATGTTGAAGCGCTGAGTCACACGAGCAT
The DNA here is from genome assembly GCF_002835515.1 of Vibrio sp. vnigr-6D03. Classification (NCBI taxonomy): domain Bacteria; kingdom Pseudomonadati; phylum Pseudomonadota; class Gammaproteobacteria; order Vibrionales; family Vibrionaceae; genus Vibrio; species Vibrio sp. vnigr-6D03. Next base: position 105,785 of record NZ_PIZL01000021.1, on the reverse strand, counting down.
TAATGGCTTCATTGACTGAGTGTTCTGGCATAAGTTGGTATCGTAAGGAAACCACCTCATCTTGGAACTCGCATTCCTCGACTTTGACACCTGTACTCGATGTGGAAAATTGACTTCTCAATGCACCGTGTTGTTTTACAACACTTATCCACGCCTTCTGCAATGCTTCAACATCCACCTTTCCAGTCAGTGTGAAAACAAAAGGGGCATTGTAAGCCGTTGAATCGGTATTTAAATATTGCAGTAACGCCAAACGGCTTTGTTCTGGCGAGGCTGAATAGACATTCGATTGAGTTTCTGTTCTCGACTCCAAGCCACTTTCTGGTTTTTTTTCAGATTCCGATTCAAATTCAGATAACGCAGCATATTGCTGTTCTATATCGGTCGCCAGATGAATCAAGCTTGTGCCCGCCATAAAGTCGCCGACACTGAGCTCTAGGCTCCCCGATAATTGCTTTCTCAAACGAGCAATAATTCGCATGGCTTTCAGCGAATCACCGCCATTCTCGACCAAGGTGTTTTCTAAAAAGCTATTTTCTAAAAAGCTGCCATTTTGGTTGGGGCTGCTTTCTAACCTCAATATGTCGCTAACGACGGAAACAAATAGCTTACCGACCGTCGGGGCAAACACGTCAATCTGATCGCCAAGTTGTGCAGTGCTTTGCTCACTAACTAGTTCAACATGCTCCATATCTCTGAGCCGACGTTTGTCTAACTTGCCGTTTTTATTGAGAGGTGCTTGAGAGATAGTAAAAAAACGATGCGGCACCATGTAACTCGGTAAATGCTGACGGATGTACTGCCTCAACGCCTCTTTAGACACTCGTGAATGCAGAGATAAATACGCGTAGATATCCGTTTCTTGCCCTTTTACAGAAACACAAGAAGCATGCAGTACATTCGGATGAGACTGAATACATTGCTCGATTTCAGACAACTCAATCCGATGCCCTCGTACTTTGACTTGTTGATCCGCCCGCCCCAAGAACTCGATGTCGCCTTGCTCGTTTTGCATACCCAGGTCACCACTGAGGTAAACGTGTTCCTTTAACCAAGGCAAATACACAAACCGTTCTGCGCTTCGGGTTTCATCGCCGTAATATCCTTGCGCCAGAGCAGGACCCGCAATCGCGATCTCGCCAACCTCACCAGACAGAGCTAGCCTGTTTTGTTCCACCACAACATAGACTTGAGTACGATTAATGCCCTTACCTATTGGCACTCTCGCATCACGAATATACTGTTCGACATTTTCGGGTAGCAGGCGATGGCATGCACTAAACGTCGTGCATTCAGTAGGGCCATATACGTTGTATAACGCGGGATAATCACTACCTGCAAACCCAGCACTCGTTGCAGCATCGAAAAAGGGGGCGGCATTACTGGCGACAAACGCTTCACCACCAACGAGTAGATGCTTGATGTGCACAAGGCTTTGTGGGAACTCCAACACCATAAGATTGAACAGCCCCGTCGTCATAAAAGCGACATCCAACGCAGACTGTTCTATTTTGGATGCCAAAGCTTGAGGATCGTTGATCTCTTCTTGCGTGAATACCACCGCAGTCGCACCGTTTAGCAAGGCACCCCAAACTTCAAACGTTAATGCATCAAATGAAGGGTTCGCGAAATTACCGACGCGTTTTCCAGATGTCAGCGGCACGTAATTGGGTTGATGAACCACACTTTTAATGCCGGAGTTTAGAACAGAAACACCTTTCGGCAACCCCGTTGAACCTGATGTAAAAAACAGGCAAGCCAGCGTATCGGGGGAAGCTGTAAACGTTTTGAATTCAACTGTTTCCCCGCTTTTAACTTGCGATAAGGCATGGCTAAACTCAGCCTTAAAGTCGAACAATTCTGCGACACTGTTCTCCGCTTCTTCATGACGCCATAATTCTATTTGCTCGCTATAACTCAATACAGTTCGAATATCGCATTGCTCAAACAGTGCTTGTCTACGGCTTACGGGCATACTCGGTTCAATAGGCACATAACAAGCACCTAGTTTGATCACCGCGACCATGGTTGCGATCAATTCTGCGGAGCGAGGCAAACACAAGCCTACATGTACCCCTTCATGAACGCCTATGTTCACCAAAGATGACGCCAACGCATTAGAAATCGAATCCAGTTCTGAATAACTAAGGCTCAGGTTCCCATCTTCAACTGCGATTTGATTACCCTGTTCTGTCACCACCTGCATGAATTGCTCAATCATGTGAAAGCTCCTTCTCGATCATACGGGCGACGGAATCAATGTAAGGTGGTTCCAGCAACGTCGAGTGATCACCCTGAATGGTTTTCACTTGGATGGTCGCGGCGACTTTAGCTGACCAAAAATCTCGCATCAGTTGCAGGTGTTCCTCGTCTTTATCATCGGTTGCCAATACTAGGATCGTTGGGGCGCTAGACACATCAAGAGTCAGTTTTTTTAATGTATCCAGATGGTGGTTATACAGGCGGTGATAGCGTTCAATTTGTTGGTCTTTAATACCAGGGTACATGCCGTTGTAAGTAACGAGTTTCTGACGAAACACTTCATTCGAAACAGGTTGAATTTTGGCAAGCGCCGCTCTATTTTCAGTGGCTTCACTGTCGAGAACCACCGCCGTCGAGAACGAACAACCTCGCGCTTTCATTACCCTCGCCATCTCGAAAGACACGATTCCACCATAGGAAGCGCCAACAAACACATGGGGCTTGTCTAACAGCGATTTAACTTGGTCTAAATAGTAGTGAGCCATGGCTTGTACATCGGGTAAAAAATCTTCATCCGTATCAACACCCTTCGCTTGAATTCCGTAGACACCATATTCTTCAGGCATGGCTTTAGCGAAAGAAAGGTAACCAAATGCTGTACCACCCGCAGGGTGAATACAAATTACATTCTTACCATTTTGACTGGGTCGAAACTCAATCACACCGTGGGGCCAATTCGACGACGGCTGCCGTTGATTGGATAGCTGAGGTTGATTGGATAACTGAGGCTGATTGGACGCCTCAGCACGAACCAATCCGCCTAATGCCTCAATGGTAGGGTGATTAATAAGTTCCGATACTGGGATACGTACTGCGAACTGCTTATCAATAAAGTGCATCACTTTGATCGCAGCGATTGAAGAGCCCCCGACATCGAAAAAGTTATCGCGTATTCCGATTTCTTTCTCTAACAGAATCTCGCGCCATATCCGGTATAGCGCCATTTCCACATCGTCTCTTGGCGCACCGGTATTCACTTGTTTCTGATTGCTGTTTTCGACCAATGTAGCTAACGATTTAGCGTCTATTTTTCCATTGGGTGTTAGTGGCATTTCTTCCACGGTAACCCAAAGTGTAGGCACCATAAAATTGGGTAATATGGATCCTAAAAGCTCTTTAAGTTGCGTTAGTTTTGCTTCTGAATCTTCAACGTTTGCAAATTGAATCGCTGCATAAAGTTGTTTTTCTGTTCCCTGATTTAGAGTGCCAACATAAGCTGCCTCTACACTGTCGCTCGCTAATATTCGCAGTTGAACCTCAGAAAGTTCGAGTCTTTGCCCCCGAATTTTGACCTGATGATCGACACGCGAAACAAATTCCAGTTGACCTTCTTGGTTGTAACGCACCAAATCGCCTGTTCTGTATAGGCGTTCTATATGGTTGGCACCAAGCTGTTGATGTACAAAACGTTCAGCAGTTAAATCACTTCGACCAAAATAGCCTTTTGCCAATCCTTTCCCACCTACGTACAGCTCCCCTATTTGCCCTAATGGAACCAACTGTTGGCGATGATTTAAAACATACGCAGTGGAATTCGCCGTTGCGCGACCCATGGGGTAATCAGAACGAAGATCGGTGATCTCGTAGGTAGAACATATTGTGGAATTTTCTGCGGGCCCATAAACGTTTACAAGGTGCTTAGGTTTTCCGTATTCAAATATCGATTCAATGGTTTTCCCGTTAACGGCTTCACCACCAAAAAGAAGATACTCTACGTTCTCAAACAAATTCGGTTTAAGCTCCACTAATTGATTCATCAACGCGGTCGCCATACAGAATACCTTGATGTTGTGAGTTGATATCTGCTCGGATAATCGGTTCACGTCCTGTACTTCGTCGTCTTTTAACACCACGACGGTTGCACCATTGATTAGCGCTCCCCAGATATCAAAACTAGAAGCATCGAAAGAGAAGTTACTCACTTGCCCCACTGTGGTTTCAGGAGTAATCGACACAAAATTGGTGTTTTTCAATAAGCGAACCACGCCGCTATGTGGCACTTCCACACCCTTAGGTTGCCCCGTAGAACCCGATGTAAAGATCACCATCGCACTGTCACCAAGGTCGCGTTTGACACTGTAAAAACTGCTTGGCTGTTCCCATACATTCATGTGTTGTGGGGAAATATCGATTACGTGGTAGCGCGAATTGCTTGAGAGAAATTCCGCATTGCCATCCGTTAGAATGCATTGTGTTTCCGACAACGAAACCAATAATTCAATGCGTTCTCTTGGGTAATTCGCGTCCATCGGCACATACAAAGCTCCGAGCTTTAATACTGCCAGTACCGCCAAAACCATCTCTGCTGAGCGTTCAACGCATACACCAACGCGATCATTTTCTTGAATGCCTTTGGATTGCAAATGATGGGCAATCCTATCCGCAGCCAGATTTAACTCGTGATATGTCCAGCGCCTGTCGCCTTCAATTAATGCGGTTTTATTGGGTGCGCTCGCTGAAAAATGTTCCACCCACCCATGAATCGATTGTGTCGGGATCTCAGTTTGCGTGTTATTCAACTCGCGTAACAGGTAATGCTGCTCTTGCTCACCCAACATTGGAATGTCTCGCAACGCAGAGCGCGAATTACTTGAAAAGGCGTGCAGCACGTTTTCTAAATGTGTAACTAACTGCCGCATCTGCCAATCGGTAAACTTGCTGCAATCGTAAGTTGCAGACAATTCCAACTGGGAGGTTTTATTGTTCTCGTTGGCTGTAGACGCAGATTTGTACGCTTGAAGCGAAATGCCATAATTAGTGTGCTCTACCGATTCGACTGCGGCGATTTGCCAACTCCCATCATGCTGGGCATTCCTTGCTTCTTCGCTCACAGGGTAGTTTTCAACCACCAAAATGCTGTCAAATAAGGCTTGAGAAGCACTGCCTGCTTGCGCTTGAATCTCGAACAAAGGCAAGAAACTGAACTCTTCAGACTGCGCATTTTGAACGTGTAACTTTTGTAGCCAGAGGTTTAATGAAGCTGAGAGATCAACATCAACCACTACAGGCACCGTGTTGATAAATAGCCCTATCATGGTTTCAGAACCAGTCAGTGATGCCGGTCGACCAGAAACCGTCGAGCCAAATACCACCTGTTCGCACCCAGAATAGGTCGACAGCAATAATGCCCACGCACCTTGAAGTACGGTATTTAAAGTGCATCCCGATTCTCTTGCTAGTCGTTCTAAACCTTGGGTTTGCTGCGAAGACAACGACAGCGGCAATGTTTTGAATCTTTGGTCGCCCTTGTTAGCGCCTAAAGACTCGTTAGCTTGCTCCGAGAACGACTTTAAAGGCAGCGGTGTAGGTTCTTCAAAACGAGAGAGTTGAACTCGCCAATACTGCCGAGCAAGTTGATGATCTTGATTTTGTAACCAATCAATGTAGCGGCGATAAGGCTTGGCAGACGGCAATGCCAACGTAGAAGCGTTCTCGCAAGCCGCATAGCAAGCTCGAAGCTCGCTCACGATTATAGGCAGACACCAACCATCCAACAGTGCATGGTGGGTGGACCAAATCAGTTTTCCCTGACCCTTTGAAAGTTGTATCCAATGAAACTTAGTGAGCGTTGGTGAAGACACATCAAAACCTTCCCACTTTTCTTGATGTGCAATGACGTCCACTTTGTCTTGTAATTCACCGCTGCTGTTTTGCGCATCACAACCGTTCCCTGCACCAAGACTGGTTAGATTCGTATGCTGCCAGCGCAGTATCCCCTCTTTTGCAACGCGCTGATATCGCGTTCCTTCCTCTGAAAGCGCGAACGACGTTTTTAATATATCGTGTCGATTGATAACAGCCTGCCATGCCAATTTGAGAATATCGGGATCGACGTTATCCAATGTGAGGGTAAGCTGGGTAACATACGCATCTTTTTCCAGCTCACTATGGAACAGCAAGCCTTGCTGCATACCCGTTGCCGGATATACATCAATCAAAGGAAGGGATACGTTTTTATGTGCTGCTTCCCAAGCGTCGATGTCTACTTGGTGTAAATCAGGTGTGCGAAAATCGGAAGGAGTGCGGCGAGTCGTTTCTTGCTGAACACAGTGATCAATAATCTGCGTGAGTTGTTTTTGAAATTGAACGGAAAACGCACTAATCTGTTCGTGGGAAAGACAGCCTGTATCGTAGTCCAGATCGAACGACAGAACGCCATCGCTTACTCGGCAGTTAAACGCCATCGCACGTGGCGTCATGTGCCCTTTCGAACCGTCTTCGGCTCTAAATCCCGATACGACTGAAAAGGCTGCCTGGTTTTTTTCAATCGAATCTGGTGCTGTATCACCACCAAACTGACCAAGAAAGTTAAACAATATGTCTGGCTGAGCGACGTTTTTATCGAGCGAGTCCGTGTACGATTTTAGCCAACTGTACCCCACACCTTTGTCTGGCACACTGCGAACTTGCTCTTTAATCGAGCAAATCAGATCGGATATTTGGGCACTATTCCCTGACAAATTCATCGGGTATATGGACGTAAACCACCCGACTGTTTCACTTAAATCGGCATTTTTCCCATTTAGACAAAGGTGCTCGGCATGTCGACCGTGCGCCTCTAAGGCAATAGAAAGGGAAGCGAACTTTCTCTTACCTGCGTTGCTCCCTTCAATTTTCTTATCTTCCCCACATTCGGTATCGCAGCCCAAACTGAGAAGCAAGGCAACCAAAAGAATATCTTGAGTATTGGTTCCGTAAGCACGATGAGCAGATTGAGTCAGTTTTTGCGTTTGGCTCGCCCCAATATCGAATTCAATGTGCGCCATCACTGGATCTTGTGAAGAACGGAAACGCGGCTTAATCGAGGCTTCTACCTTTCTCCAGTATGGAATTGCTTTCGCGCCTGCATCACCAGTAATCCATTCGAGATTACGCTGCGACCAAGCAGAAAACGACAAGGTTTTAGCAGGCCGGAAATCGTCGGGATGGAGCAGCAACGCTTGCAAGTCATCCAACAGAATTCGCCAAGACACCCCATCAATAACCAAATGGTGGGCCACCACAAACAGCTTGTTGGTTTGCACGGATCGATCGGTAATTTTTACAAATCGGAACAACGGACCTTGTGTGATATCCAGCTCATCAATGACACGATCGCACACAGCGGCAAGTTCGCTTTGGCTCTGAACCGCGATATCGCTTAACGCCTGTTGTAACCACTCATCGGTTATTTCCTGGTGGGTAGCTCGCCATACTTCTGTATTTCCACTCTTCGAATTATCACCATCCAAATGAAAAGAAAGCCTCAGCGCATCGTGTTTGTTGACTAATGATTCCACCACCGAAACGTAATGTTCATCGGTTATCGCTTGATGTAACTCAAGCAGAATAGACTGGTTGAATCGATGAGGGCTCTCTGCATTCTTGGCGTGGAAAAAGAATTCTTTTTGAACGGGTAGTAGCGGCATTTCACCACTAACAGAAAGAGATGAGGTTGTATGTGAAAATTCACCTTCTAACGGATTATCATCATGGATAGAAACAATATCTGCCAATGCAGCGACCGTCGGCGCTTCAAATAACTGACGCACCGTGTAGCGAACGTCCTCCGAAGAACAGCGCGACACACTTTGCATAGCAACGATAGAATCGCCCCCGAGTGCAAAAAAGTTGTCATTCACATCGATATTTTCCAACCCAAGCAGCCTTTGCCATACTTGGGCTATGACCTGTTCCACTTGTGTTTTAGGGGAAGGACTTTGAGCAGCATCATTTGACGATAAAGAGTGAGAAGCCCGTTGAATGGACCTAGTGCTTGGCAATGCGGTTTGATCGATTTTCCCATTAGGGGTAAGAGGCCAAACATCCACAAATGCCCAAGCACTGGGCATCATATAGTCTGGTAGTGTGTGTTCTAGCTGGTTTCTTACCGAGAATAAGAACTCTGCGCTTATATCTTGCGTTGACTCCATCTCAGAGTTCATCGCTTTTAAACTCGTATCCCACTGAATGTAAGCGTTTAAAACCAGCGTGCCTCTGTCATTTTTTTCTGCCAGCACTTTGGCCGACTTCACGCCTGAAACTCGTGAGATACAATGCTCGATTTCACCCAGCTCTACGCGGTGCCCACGAATTTTCACTTGATTGTCAGATCGCCCAAAGAATTCGAGCTCTCCCCGAGCATTCAGCCGAACCACATCACCACTGTCGTAATAAACGGTATCGCTGTTTTCCAATTTCCTGAACTTATCTTTTGTCAGCTCAGGCTTACCTACATACCCTCGCGCAACACCGACTCCACTCAAATACAAGCGCCCTTTTGCACCTTGCGGTACAGGGAGATAAAAATCATCTAATAGTGCGTAACCAACGCCTGCGATCGGTTTCCCTATCACATTCGCGACATCGCCTTTTTCATACCGATGAACGGTAGAACATACGCTGTTTTCCGTCGGTCCGTATTCATTGAAAAGCTGTGTTCGATTAACTAATGAATGAATAAGATCGGCATCTGTTGCCTCCCCCGACACCACCATTCGTGGAATCAAATCCCCCTGCGCAGACACATCCAGCTCTTTTAGCAACGCTGGAGGAATGTACGCCACGGCATAATGCTCCGGTTGATAGAGTTTGGCTTGCAGCTTATCGATATCAAAGCGCTCCGCTTCCGAAACGATATGTAGCGGACGACCACTGGCAAGGGCTCCCCAAATACTGGCTACCGATGTATCGAACGCAAAATTGGTTAAGTAAAGAAAACCAGCGGAGTCACTGATATCCGATGTACTCAGGTTTAAGTACTCATTTTGGTTTTGAATGTAATTCGCCACACCTTGGTGCTCGACCATCACCCCTTTCGATTGCCCTGTCGACCCTGAGGTATAAATGATGTACGCCAGCTGTTTAGGGGACAATTGTTTATGAGGTAATTGTTTAGAAGATAAGCGACTAATCTGCTCGCCCAAAAGCGATTCTGACTCGATGGGTATCAACCTCTCATCCGACAGTTCAGGCAAGGAGGTTTTCGCAAGCTTTATCGACGTCAGAACAAATTGTGCTCCGCTGTCTTCAATAATTTGGATAAGTCTTTGACTCGGCTGGTTGCTGTCCAGCGGCACATACGCGCCACCTGCTTTTACAACACCAAGCATGGCAATGATCATCTCTGGCGAACGGTCCAGCACAATGGCTATCGGTTCTTCCGGCTTCACACCTTTGCTAGCGAGCATATTCGCTACCCGATTTGCCAGTGCATTCAAACGCTCAAAACTGATCTCACGCTCTTCACACACAAGCGCAATACCCTTTGGATGACGCGCTACCTGTTTGTCGAACAACGCCAATAACGTCGTAGATTGGTCGTCTGATTTTACGTTATCGGCTTCTATGTCGAACACGCTCCAATCAGCAAGGGCGTGTGTTTTCACCTCGGATTTAGGTTCTGCAACGAGCTTGGAAATCAATGTTTCAAAACTCACGGCCATGGACTCTATCGTCGCCTGCTCAAAAATATCACTGGAGAAATTCCAAGAGAGTGCAATCCCATCTGAGGATTGTCTAACACCCAACGTTAAATCAAACCTAGCCTCAGTAGAATTTGGGGACACTGCCGCTGCCTGAGTGAAACCAAAATCAATGGTCTCATGGCTTTCTTGCTCCATTGAAAGCATAACTTGGAAGATTGGAGGGCAATTGAGCTGACGGCGATGATTAACCAGCGAGATGATGTGTTCAAATGGCAAAGATTGATGCTCAAAATCTTGCAAAATGTGTTGATGATTTCGTTTGAGTAAGGACTCAAAACTATCGGATGGTTCCACCTTTGCGCGAAGCGGCAGGTTGTTCACAAAAAAGCCGACCAAGTCGTCTAACTCTTTTCGCTCACGGTTTGCAACGGGCGTCCCTATCACGATCTCTTCAACTCCAGAGTAGCGTGTCAGCAAAAGAGAGAAAGCACTGTAAATAACGTTAAACAACGTCGTGCTGTGTTGCTTAGCTGAGGAGGTGAGATTCGCTGACAATTTCTCCCCCAAGGAACGTTTGAACGCTTTACCTTGGTAAGTTGGTGTTTCTGGGCGCGCAAAGTCGAGTGGCAGAGCGTGCTGTTCGGGGGAGTCCTTTAGCCGTTGTTCCCAATAGGCTTCTAAACGATGTCGAAGACAGCTTTCATGACCGTATTGTTCCCGTTGCCACGCCGCATAATCGCGGTATTGCAATGGTAACGGCTTTAAATCTTTGCTCGAATGGTTAGAACAAAATGAGAGATAGTAATGCTGAAGTTCGTTTAGCAGTATCGATAAAGATAAGCCGTCTGTCGCGATATGGTGAACCACTATAAATAAGCGACTTTTACGCTCTCCTAGCTTGGCTACCCCAACTCTGAATACTTCGCCTCTAGCCAATTCAAAAGGCGTATCAACCATTTTCCTTTCGAACTCACCTAACTCTTGCTCTTTTTTCTGCTCGGTTTGCTCAGTAACATCTTCAGTAAAAAATTGGAATGCATCTTCGCCCATCGTGATTTGTTCAGCACTCGAAGCTCCGTTTGAACCTTCGATCACTTGATACCCCGTTTGGAGTATTTGATGGCGTTGAATCAAAGCCAGACAGGCTTGATAAAGTGCCTGATGATTTATGTTTTCGTCCACATCATAAATTAAAGGTACCGCGTAAAATCGCCCTTTTGCTTCAAGTAAATCTAACGCCCACAAGCGTTGCTGAGAGTATGATAGTGGCGCAACACTCTTGGGCTCGACTCTCGGAATAATGGGTATGGAATCATTACTCTTTTGTTCTGAGAAGTTGATGAGTTGCTCATCGAGAACCGCTGCCATTTGTTCAATTGTGGGGGCGTCAAACAACACTTTAAGTGACAAGCGAACACCAAAATGCTCCTGAATTTGGCTGATCATTTTGATCGCGAGAAGAGAGTGCCCTCCTAATGAAAAGAAGCTTGCCTCTATATTCTGGATATCTTGTTCGAGTAATTCCGACCATATCGCACAAAGCGAACGCTCGGTATCAGATGTGGGTACCTTGCTTTCGGATTGCAGGTGAAACGTCGGAAGAGGCAGTGCGCGCCGGTCTACTTTACGGTTGTCCGTTAGTGGAAACTCAGGCAATACCATAATGAAATTTGGCATCATGTACCTTGGAAGCGCCCGTTCCAACCTTGATTTCAATGCTTCTTCTAGCTCAAGACTATCGGCTTGGCTTTTGATGTAGGCAACCAATATCTGCGGCTCACCTATTGACGGTTCAGTGCCCGTTATCCGGCTTTTAGGTATCGCAGTCACTAGGCTTTGTTCAACGTCTGAGTGCTGCCTTATTTGATGCTCAATATCACCCAGCTCAATTCGAAATCCATTCACTTTTACTTGGAAATCTTTACGCCCAACAATTTCGATAGTCCCGTCTGGCAACCATCTTCCCAAATCACCCGTTTGGTATAAGCGATGCTTTTCTTTTAGAAAAGGATCAATGCGGTATTTTTCAGTCGTGAGTTCTGGCTGCCCTAGATATCCTCTCGTGACGTTGTCACCAGAAAGGTACACCTCGCCAATGCAACCAATAGGGCGGTGTTGATGAAAATCATCCAGAACATAGTAATGGTTGTTCGGAAATGCACGCCCAACATGGATGCGTGGGTTATCGAGAAATGCTTCGTTGCCGGAACAATAGACCGTGGTTTCTGTCGGTCCGTACAAGTTATAAAACCGAGCCGTGGTTCCGCTGCTCAATAGCTTATCGTGAAGCTGCCTGCCAAGTGCATCACCACCCGTCAGCATTTTCAAACCATCGTATGGCTGCCAACCGTCGTCGATCAGCATTTGCCATGTTGAAGGCGTACCTTGCATCATACTTATGCTGTATTTCTGCTGACATTGCGTTATAGAAGAAGGAGAACGCGTTTGCTCCCAATTCAGCAGCACCACTTTTGCTCCCAACATTAGCGGTAAATACATTTCCGTTACGTGGATATCAAACGCGGGTGGTGCAATGGACGCGACGACATCCGTTGGTTCCAACTCGACTGTGTCCTGCAATGAAAACAGAAAGTTCGAAACGTTTTTGTGTTCAACCATCACGCCTTTTGGAACACCTGTGGAGCCGGACGTATAAATCACATACGCAAGATGGTCTGGCTGCGACGCGATTCCCCGTTCACTAGGATTTGTATGAGCAAGCGGGTCTGAATGTGAAGCTGGGAGGGGCTCGGTCCAAAAATCGGGCTCACTTAAATCCACAACTGTATGAACGGATTGAGCTGTTGCTCTATCCAATTCAAAGGAACCTGCCACCAGCAGCACTTCGACAGACGCCAAAGACAGTATTTGATTCAAGCGCTGCTCTGGGTGATTAGGATCCAGCGGTAAATACGCTGCACCACTTTTTAATATCCCCAAAATACCAACCAAAGACGTGTGCGACCAAGCATCAATCAGGCCGACACATTGATCGTATTTCACACCTTTATCAATCAAGTAGTTTGCAAGGCGGTTAGCCTTTTCGTTTAACGCGTGATAGCTGAGGCTTTCAACGCCTCCATTGGCATTGGACCATTCGCACGCAACGCTATCCGGGGTTTTGGCGACTTGTTCTTCAAACAGCGTGACAAACGTTTTGTCTAGAGGGTAGTCCTTACCAGTTTGATTCCAAGACGCGATGGTTTGCTCGGCTTTCAGCGAAATCAACGGTAATTGATGAATGGTGGATTCAGGGTCAGCCAATACGCCTTGAATCAGTGCATTCAACGCTTCTTGCAGCGATGTGATGGTAGTTTCATGGAAAAGGTTATCAGCAAACACCCACGTCGCCTCCAACACCTCCCCTTTGTCCATGACGTGAAGTTCAAGTTCGAAGTTGATGTTGCTGCGCTCTACCACCACGTTTTCGCACGGAATACCATCGATATCGAGTTGAAACTCTCCTTCTTCGTGCAACGCAAACAGCACTTGTAAAATGGGTGAAAAGCCACTTCTTCTCTCATGCCCTAGTTGTTGAACAATGCGTTCGAATGGCACATCTTGATGGCGAAACGCTTCCGCTATTTTGGTTTTTGAATGCTTGAGTAAACTCAGAAAGGTATGATCATCGTCGAGATTAAAACGAAGGGCTAAGGTGTTAACAAAAAAGCCAATAAGTTTCTCTGAACCCGACACTTGACGCCCAGCGACTGGCGTACCCGTTACTACATCGGTTCGCTCTGTCCAACGCCCAATCAACAGTGAGAAAAACGTTTGAAGTAACGTAAATAACGAAACCCCTTGTTGCTGGGCAAAGGCTCTGAGTGTCGCGGTTAAATGTTTATCCAGAATTTGTCGGCTAATCGCGCCCGAAAACTCAGGCGTATCGGGGCGTGGAAAATCAGGGGTTAAGCTGTTGAGCTCTTCAACACCTTTCATTTGCTTAAACCAATACGCTTCTCCGGCTTTTAAAGCCGTATTACCCTCAGTTTGTTGCCATGCGGCATAATCGCCGTACTGATAATCTAAAACTTGTTCAATCTTCCCTGTAGACAAATACTCATTAAGGGCATTGAAAAAAAGTCGGTAAGACAAACCGTCAAACACAATATGATGGAATACAAACAGGATCAGAGTGCTATTCGAGTTTGAACTGGCTTTTGTGCTCACTCTGAATAAAGGGGCTTCAGATAAAGTAAATGGTCGGCTTGCCTCTTCCGCCATCCATTCCTCATCTGTTACAGCATTGGAAATACTTGGTGTATCAGAACATTCAGAAATAGTGAATAGAACGTCTGGTAATATCACCTGTTCAGGTATGCCATCATTAATCTGGAATTGCGTTTTGAGCACCTGATGCTTTTCGATAATGGCATTAATGGCATTTTCCAGCTTCTCAATGCTTGGCTTACCACTCATTCGAAACGCTGTCGCCATATTGTAAGGTGCTTTATCTCCGTATAACGTTTCTAAGTAAAATAGCCGTTGCTGCGCAGACGTTAAGGGAAATCGCAACCTGTTGGCTTCTTTCTTTGGGATACTGGTGCTTTGCTTTGTGTGTTGCTGCAAAAACGCAATCACTTCGGATTTACTGCTGCGCAATGCCGTGGCTAATTCTTTGCTCAGACCATTTTTGGCTTTATATTTTAAGGCGCCGTTATCCAGATAAAGGTGTACACCTTGCGATTTCGCTAACCGAATCAATTCGTGAGCCATTAGATTTCGCCCTCTTCCAAGAATTCGGAATCGGATCCTTCGCCTTCAATGTCACCCCCACTTCCAGAGATGCTAGAGAAACCGCCGTCTTGAACCGCGAGAATACTCTCGATGTAACTCGCCAATTCACGCACCGTGCTGAATTCAAAAAAGTCACTCATTTGAAGCTCGACCCCTTGCTCCATCCGGATACGAGCAATAATCCGCATGGCCAAAAGCGAATGCCCTCCAATCGAGAAAAAGTTGTCGGTAACACTGAGTGAAGGCAGCTCTAAACATTCCAGCCAGATAGCGAGAATGGCCTCTTCCATAGCACCGCTGGCACTCTCATAGGTGGTTTCTTCTTCAAACGGTGAAGGCAAACGACGTTTATCAAGCTTGCCTTGTTCAGTAAGTGGAAGGGAATCTAAGATCAGAGTGGCACTGGGACGCATGTATTCAGGTAGGGTCTTTTTAAGAGACACGCGTACTTTTCTTGCTAGCTGGCGTTCATACTTGGTGCTGTTACTTTTCCATGCAATCGCATCATGATCCGTTAAGGTTACATAAGCGTATATTGCGCCTTGCCTAACAACCACAGCAGCTTGCGCCACCTCTTCAAGTTGTAAAAGTTGAGCGCTAATTTCCCCTAAAGAAACACGATAGCCCCGAACTTTAACTTCATCATTCAACCGCCCGAGATATTCAAGTTCACCGCTAGGTAACCAGCGAACCAAATCCCCTGTTTTGTACCAACGAATATCCGAAGCAAACGACGAAACATCCCCTAGGGAAAAGCGTTCTTGGGTTAATTCCGCTTGATTAAGATAGCCATTGGCTATGCCAGCGCCCCCCATGAATAATTCTCCGGGAACACCGATGGGAGCTATGCCGCCATCAATAATCACTGCCGCAAAAGCATTGGCGATAGGTCGCCCTATCGGCGGTGCTAACGACTCCGATTCATCATCGCCCCCTGTTTTAGGAGTAAGCTTGGCAAACGTCGCGTCGATGGTGGTTTCTGTAGGGCCATACAGATTGTAAAAGCTGGCATCAAATCCTTCTGGAAACACAACATTACCAAGTGCGTCCCCACCGACCAGTAGGTTTTTAAGCGAGCTTGGCCATTTAAACTGGCTGGCACAAGCGGCTTCAAGTAACCCTGTCGGTAAACAGCTATGAGTGACGTTGTGGCTGTTCATGCAATCGGATAACGCTGTGAGGTTGTCTCGATCTTTATCTTCAATCAAAATCACATGCCCAGCGGACATAAGCAAAGGAAAAACCTCGGCTAAAAAGGCATCAAAACCAGCAAAAGCAAGGCTCGTTCCGATACTATCTTCGTTCAATTTGAATTGGTCGATGTGCCAGCAACATTCATTATGAAGCGACGATTGCGTTACCTCGACGCCTTTTGGAACGCCAGTAGAGCCAGATGTGTACAACACGTAAGCACTTAGATTGTCTTCAAAAATAGGGGTTCGCCAAACACGGCTGGTGCTTTCAATTCCAAAGCACTGGGCAATGTCCAGCGTGAGCGGTGCTAACGATCCAACGGCTTCATTGTTGTCTTGATGAACCGAGCCACGTCCATCAAAAAGCAGTATCGAAATATTGGCATCTTGCGCCATAAATGCCTGACGCTGACGCGGTAAACTCGGGTCTATAACCACCGCACAACCGCCTAACTTAAACACCGCAAGCATGGATGCCACTAGCTCAATGGAGCGACCTGCTGAAATACCAACTCGATCACCAGGTTCAATACCCAGAGCATCCATATCAATGGCAATTTGGCTTGCCGTTCTATCCAGTTCAGCGTAGGTGATATTTTGATTATTCGTACTCAGTGCCACTTTTTGTGGGAAGTTCTGAACCCCCTTTTCAATCAAAGCGGCGATGCTCGATTTGGCGTATTTGTGTCGAACAGGGTGAGATAGCGCACCGCCAACACCCCAGTCCTCAACCAAGCACTTAGATTGATTAGGTGTTATCGCCGATACAGAAGATAAAGGCTGTGATGCCATGGATTCATAGCTTTCACTCAACTGCAAAAACAAGTCATGGAAGCTTTCCAAAAATACAGCGATTTCTTCGGGTGAATACACATCGCTCCGGTATTCCCACAAAAAATGAACCTCACCGTCTTGATTGAACGACTCGCCACGCGGCACAACCAAACAATCTAAGTCGAACTTAGAGGTTTCCGAAATCATGGTTTCGTCTTTGTACCAGTCCAGATCAGGCATGGCATCAACATCGATAGGCGTATCGTGAAAGCCCAACAGAACATTAAAAAACGGATTACTGACGGAAGATCTATCTGGGTTTAACGCTTCCACTATTTTTGTGAACGGCAGCTCTTGGTTGTCTTGCGCCTCATCAATCACACGTTGGGTCTCGGCAAGAAAGTCAGAAACGCACTGCGTCGAGTCCATCGCCTGTCGAAGGACCAATGTGTTCACCAACATGCCGAGGGTACCGTGAGAATCTCGCCAATTTCGGTTAGCAAAAGCAGAGCCAAATGTGAGGTCTTGTTGACCTGAATATCGCCACATACAGAGATAAAGCACAGCGGAAGTAAAAGCGAATGGCGTCATGCCGAGCTGCTGACATCGATGTTCCATTGATGCCCACTGGGCTTTGGTAAACACCATTTTTTGATGCCCACCAGAAAAACCGAGGGAATGGGATTGCTTGCCAAATAGCGCGACCCCTTGGGGGTTACCTTCTAGCTTACTTTTCCAGTAATCCAGTTGTTCGGTCGCTTCTTTCGACTCTAACCAAGCCTGTTGCGCCACATGAAAATCATAATATTGCGCGACAGGTTCTGGCGTCCATTTGGCATCGCTAGATTCCTTACCATGTGAGTAAGCGCGGTACGCTTCCATCATTTCCCGAGTAAATTCGCTGCCGCTCCAACCATCGTGAATAATATGATGCTCTTGGTGCAACAGCACGTGATCGGTAGGGCTAAATCGGATTAATACGAACTCGGCAAGAGGTAGCGTTGAAAGATCGGAAATACCTGGAAGTTCTTGAGTCAACACACGATCAATAACGGCTTTTTTATCTAGGATTATGTTGCCATTTGAGCCAGCTTCAGCGTGCTCTATGACCGATTCGGCTTCAATTACCTTGAGCTTCATTTCGAAACTGGGCAGCACAGTTTGCATAGGTTCACCAGATTCATCGTTGAAAATGGTTCGATAGATGTCATGACGAGCAAACAAGGCGTTGAGCGATTTTTCCAATGCATGAATGTTCAATTCACCCGAAAAGTGAATCGCCGCTTCTGCAAGGTAGGCTTTACTCTCCGGTTGCTGCTTGGACATATACCAAGCTACTAATTGTTGGCTTGATAAATCGAACATTTCTGGTCTGTTTTGGTGTTGAACTAAAGCTTTTGAAATAGCTTCGGTTTTTGAATTAGCACCAGTTTTTGAATTGGCATCGGCTATAGGAGTTAAACCCTTCGCAGAGATAAGATTCTCAACCCCTGAAATGGTTGGGTTCTCCCTAAACTCGCGCATGCTCAGGTTGCAATTGAAAACTCGGTTTATTTGGTTGATCAACCGAATGGATGCAATTGAGTCGCCCCCTTTCTGATAGAAATGATCATCATCGGCTAAATCTACTCCCCCAAGTTCTGATGCAAACAATGCTTTCAGAACATTATCACTCTGCGTGACAGCCTTTTTTGAATCAGCAAGATGAATGTTTTGAATAGCCAAGCGATCGACTTTCAAGTTTGCCGTTAGTGGCATGGAATCCAGCCATTGAAACACTCTTGGTAAATGGCTTTCAGGTAACATTTCGGTTAGTTGCTGGCGCACATGATCGGTTTCATCACCTGTGACTTTTTCGTTTCCGGAGATAAACGCTGCCAGATACTTGTTCCCATCTGAGTCATGCTTGACTACAACACACACGTTTTCTACCGATTGAAGCGACTTGAGGCTTTGCTCGATCTCTTCCAGTTCCACTCGATTGCCACGAATTTTAACTTGATGATCTTTTCGCCCAACAAAATGCAGCTCTCCCTTTGAGTCCAACTTCACTAAGTCGCCGGTTTTATACCAAGTCCGTCCATCTTGACGTTGTTCAAACGATTTGGCGGTCTGACTCGGGTTGTTTATATAGCCTAAAGATAACCCCACCCCAGTTGCCCAGAGCTCCCCTACTTCATCCGTATCAACGGGAGCGCCACTATCCCCAACAACCAAAACCTCGGTTCGGTCAATCGGCTGGCCCAAGGTGATTGGCTCGGCATCCTGCACGGAATGTAACGAGGTACAAATCGACATTTCCATCGGACCATAGCCATTAAAAACACTGCACTTTTGGGTCCATTGCCACAACAAGCTTGGGTCGGCAACATCTCCAACAGATGCCATGGCTTTTAATGCGTATGAACGGTTGATGTCCAAGTATGGCAACATAGTTGAAGGAAAAATTGCGTGCGTGACCTGCTTTCGAGCTACAAATTCTGCCAACGCATCCGGTGCTGTGCGGTCATCATCTGGAATGATCACTAGTTGAGCGCCGTTAGTCAGAGCCAAAAGCCATTCAAGTGTCGCAGAATCAAACCCTAACGACGCGTAATGGAGGACAGTGGAAGTGGCATCAAGCCTCATCTTTTCGCTGAGTGAAAAACTGGTATTGAGTAAACCAAGATGCGTTAATGCAGCGCCTTTTGGTACTCCTGTTGATCCAGAAGTATGAAGAATACACGCCACATCATGAACTGTTGGAGAACGACCATCTGCAGACGAAGGGTCTTCTGTAACTCGTAAGTTTTTAATCAATCCTCTTTTCACAGACGGGTCATCGCCGTGATTGGAGAGTTCACTAAATGTGTTGCCTTCATCGCAAATCAGATAGTCGCAGTTCGCGTTTTCATACATATAACGCTTCCTGTCTGCTGGCTGGTTGGGATCGATAGGCACATAGATTGCCCCAGCTTTAAGGACACCGAGCATGGCAATGATCATGTCATTTCCACGCTCAAGTGAAATACCAACAGACAACACAGAAGCCGACGATTCGTTTTGTATCAAGCTAATGTGATAGGCAACATTGTTGCTAAGAACATCAACCTGTGCATAGGTTAAAAATTCAACATTATCATCTAAGGCAGGGGAATCAGGAGAAAGACGTACGTTATCTGTAAATTTACTTATAATTGAGTCAGTTATGGATTTTTTGTTTTTTTTATCGTTTGAAGTCATCTGCCACTGCCTATCTTTTTGATACAAAAATTTACATATTCTTATACAATATCCTGAAGTTTGTAAACGACTTGTTAAAGTTTATAATGGTTTGCTCATAAAACTAATTTTTGTCTTACATCACCTGATTCATTTCAATATAAAACAATAAGTTAAATTAATTCCTCGGAGTAATAATATGCAATCAAGCACATTCTGGTTCGACTATTTTGAAGAGAATCCTTTGGCAGATGACTTGGCGGATGACATCAGACATAACGGGGCAAGCAGCCGATTTTCTCGTCCTGATTGGCATTTGCTGATGACACCTATCGTATATCCCAACGATGTGATTAAAAAACAGACAAATATGCTAAGCCAATTGTTCGGCATTATTGAGAACCTCCCTAAGATTGCTTTTGACGGTAATGTGCGAGATTTTTTAGCCGCTGCAGGGTTTCGTGACGAAACAGTCATTTCCTTGGCAGAGCGATTATCCTCTCGAACTGGTTTGATTCCTTGCCGATGGGATATTTTAGATAATGGAACCGATTGGAAAGTCATGGAAGTGAACGTAGGTGGAGCCATTGGCGGTTTTGCTTATGATGGCATTCAAACGCTATACGATGAGGCATTAGCTCAAGAAAAACAGGACACACCTTCTGTGGTTATTGAAGAGTATTGGCGATCGCCCTACTCCCACATTACACCCAAAATTGAAGACAAACTGGCAGAGCTCGAAAAGCCACTGCTGATAGTTGTAGACGACGCGCTTCAGTTTCAAGAAAGCCCTTTGGTAGCAAACAGTGCGTCTGGTGCATTAAGTACACGGCTCAACCAAGACATCATCGCCATTCCCCATACAAAACTTAGTGATGTCATCGATTCACATGACGGCTGCGTATTGGTCTTCGAAGTGTTTACGTTAAGTGATATTGCACGTTCGTCCGACGACAGCTATACGCCGTTTTTGGACGGATTGGATAGTGGGAAAGTTCATTCCGTTATTCACCCTTTAAGCGAAGTCTTCATGAGTAAAGCCATTCTGGGGTTACTTAGGGAAGAGCGCGTTCAGTCAAAGCTCACTAAGGATCAAAACAACACCATTGAAGCCTTGATCCCCAATACGTTTATTGTATCTGCGGAAAATCTCAACCACCTTCTCGACTTGAACCAGAATGATTGGGTAATTAAAGACGCGATTGGCTACGGTGGACACGGCGTCTTTTGCGGTTGGGAGTGTAATCGTGAAGAGTGGGTCGCATTACTAAATAAAGCGGCTCTGGCAGAATCACCTACAGCCATTATGCAGCAAAGAATACAAGGCAAGCGTGAAGCTGCCATTTCAATGACCCCCAAAGGTGTTTTTGTTGAATCGGACGAAGCTTCGGTATTAGGTGTATTTATGTTAGGGGAAGAATTTGGCGGGGGTTGTGTACGCCAATCTCTATCTGGAAAAGGCGTAGTATGCACCGCCAATCAAGCTGCGCTCGGTGTTATGAGAGTTCAGAAATGATGCTGGGGCAACGTTTTTACGTTGCCGCGTTTGCTGGCTCAGAAGCTTGGTTAAGCATTGGGCTTTTGTAAAAGAACAATGCCCCGATGGCAAGCACAATGCAAATAAGCCATATATTCACTAACCCGATATAAGCCGCCCCAAAACCACACATAAGTGACCCGATTACCCCTCCGATTCTCATCACCAAAGAATTGAGCGAGTCTACCGTGGAGCGTACACTGTCATCTGTGGAGTGATGCAACAGCTGGTTGTATGCAGACTTGCCGAGGTGATTGGTAAAGTCGTAACAGATAAAAAGAAGTACAAACATCACAACATTGCCAGACAACGCAAAAATAGTGGCCGCGATAAGGCGAATAGCGACACTGACCATAAGCACCTTACCCATTTGTTGATCAAACTTATCGGATAACCAATTAGTCATTACAGCCGCTAGACTTCCTAAGTAAAAAGTGACGGCATACGTTAATCCATATACCCATTCTAATGGCTGTCCATCTGACAATTCTTCAAACCTAACAGGCCAAAACTTCTCGATGGCACTGGCGATGGGAATGGTAAGAAACATCGCGAACAATATTCGCCAAAGCACTGGGTGTTTCGCTGCATCAATCCCACTTTTCATTTGAGTCGGCACACTTGTAAGCAATGCAAATGAAAAAGGCTTAAACTCTCGCTGCTCTTTAATCCAAAGTAATGCGATAACGAACACCAATGCCAAACAGACCAATCCAGCCCACAAAGACACATCGTAAAGTTGCCGCGCCTCATAACCGAATTCAACGCCACCGTACATAATGCCAGCACCAATTAAAGCGCCGGTGGCTGCAAAAAAGCTGCTTCTAGCACTCACTCTCGCAAAACCCGCTTGCAAGGTAATATCCCCTTCACTTTCGTTAAAGGATTCAACAAACCAAGCTGTAAGTGTGCCAGAGCTAATGGCGATACTGGCTCCCCACAAAAACATCGAAACAACACCACCAATAAAGCTTGGGATAAACAGCAGCACAAGATAAGACAGCATGCTAAACAAAATCGAGATCAGGAATACTTTCTTACGCCCAACTTGATCAGCCAAACCGCCCGTTGGCAATTCAAGCACCATGACTGTAATCCCCATGGTCGCCATGATCATTCCGATTTGAGGAATGCTCATCCCAAACCCCAAAAGCAGCGGTGTCATTATTGGAATCACTAAAAACTGGGAGATAAAAAATAGCCCCATAAAGAGACCATATCGATGACTAAGCTGAATTCGATTCATCCACGTATCCGTAAATTATTGGCATTTTCCGCTCACTTTGCCCTATTGGGAATTGGAGAAAAGTGGCATTTAAAGTTTTGATGATGAAGGTAATTACGATTAAAGATACAAAGTAACGCCACTAGAGAATAACGCTTTGATCACAGTTAAAACAACATCAATTATCATTTCATTAAAAAAGGTATAACATTTCCAGCGATTAAAATTGAACCGTTTTCGATCAAATGAGACGAATTCCTCACCTTATTGGAGCCAGTATTTATGGATACAGCAGAGAAAATAGCGGAAGAACACGTTTTCAAACACGTTCCAGGTATGGACTCGGCTCAGAATATTGAAACGGTTTATGCAGACAGTCTGACTCCTAAAGCGTTTTACTCTCAATACGTTGCCCAAAACAGACCTTGTCTAATTAAGGGAGCGATAAAGCATTGGCCGGCGATGGAGAAATGGCGCAGCCCCGAGTACTTACTTGAAAAATGTCACGATGTCCCTACTCCTCACTACCCTCATATGAACTACGAAAGCCCAGAGCGAATGGGAGAAAGACGAGAAGTAAGGCCTTTCCATGAAGTGCTAGAAATGCTGCAATCAAGTGACACAGGAATTCTGAGTGCGCCTTCGGTCGTATTGAGCGAAAAACCCTTTGATGTATTGTCTACCGACACCGATGGCTATCCTTTTCTACCCAACCCAAAGCCTCCTATTGCTTACCCAAAATCGAGAGCATTCATGTATAAGGGGGCAGGAACAGGCTGGCATTTTCATGTAACGGATGAAACCCTCATGAGCCAAGTGGTTGGTACTAAGAAGGTCGGCTTACTACCGCCAGATAAACTCACCGATGATCTTGTGTTTGATGCATTTAAAGCCGATGCCTACCTTGAAAATGGTACCTGTTTTGATGCCAGCCGAGCTTCTCAATTGAAACCGTATACCGCAATGGTAGAGCCTGGTGATGCCATGTATATTCCACCCTTTTGGTGGCATGGTATTGAACCAACTGACGATAATTTTGGTATTACCGTTGCGCAATGCTGGCGCTCACCCCTGCATGTGATGGGCGATCTGTCTTACCCGACGGTGAGAAAAATATGGAAGAAAGGTTACACCGAATTAGGAAAAGTGACCTTTCTTATTACGGGGTTAGGCATCGCCAGCTTGGTTGCCCAAGCATGGCGATTCATCAGTAAACCTTTTCGAACTTAGAAATTTGGTTCTGTTGATTTACGCAGTGACAGGTTCTTCAATCTTAGGTTGGTTAAGCACTCTACTTTTGTAGATCAACAACGCACCTGCTGAAATAACGACGCAAACAAGCCACACGTTTGTTAAACCAATATGTTCTGAAGCAAAGCCACAAAGCAAAGACCCAACAACGCCACCAAATCTCATTGTCAGTGAAGAGACCGAATCGATAGTAGATCGGATTTCGTTGTCGGCTGATTGATGCAATAGCTCGTTGTATGCCGACCCACCCAATTGATGAAACAACTCGTAGCACATGAGAAAAGCGATAAACAAGTAGAGGTTCCCGCTTAAAGCAAACGCCGATGCTGCGATCATCCTTAGCAAAACACTCACAAATAGTACTTTACCCAATTGATGGCTAAGTTTCTCTGACAACCAATTAGTCATCATCGCCGCCAAGCTTCCTAAGCACAATATGGCGGTGTAGGTTAAGCCATACGCCCACTCTAACGGGTTGTTACCTGACAACACTTCAAATTGAATAGGCCAGAATTTCTCGATTCCACTTGCAACAGGAACTGTTAGAAAGAGTGCCAATAGAATTCGCCACAGTACTGGGTGCTTTACGGCTTTCACACCACTGGTAATCTGGTTAGGTAACTGGGCAAAAACTTTCACAGAAAGAGAATCGAAGTTTCGATCTTCTTTAATCCAAAGTTGAGTCATCACGATGACGGCAAAAACAATGATCATCGCCAGCATGATCAAAAAGTTGTAAAGCGTTATAGCACTGTATCCAAGCTTCTCACCAACAAACATAACAGCCGAACCCGATAGCGCCCCTAATGCACCTAGCAAGCTTGAATGGAAACTCACACGCGCAAAGCCTTTTTGCAGAGTCATCGTCCCTTCAGCTTTGTTAAATTGTTCAACAAACCATGCGTTTAAAGTGCCTGAATTAAGTGCAATGCTCGTTCCCCAGAGAAACATGCCTATCACTCCGCCAATAAAACCCTGAAACATCAGCAAGCAAAGATAAGCAAGAACACAAAACCACATCGAAAACGTGAACACTTTACGTCGTCCAATTTGATCAGCTAAGCCACCTGTCGGTAATTCAAGCAGAATAACGGTCATGCCCATGGTCGCCATGATAATGCCGATTTCCGGCAGGCTCATGCCAAAAGCCATTAACAAAGGGGTGAGTATCGGGATAAAAAGAAACAGTGAAAACAGGAAAAGCCCGGCAAACAACCCCATAAAGTGGCTCAGTTGCGATTTATTCATTGAGATTCCATTCTGAGAGAGGAAGACATCCACAAATCTCCCTCTGAACGAGGTAATTTATGAGATAGAACACATAACAGTGAGGCAATTTTATACCCCCACCTCTTAATATCCAACCGATTTTATAAAGAACTTTCTTATTGGATTTGGTACGTAAGCGAGTGAAGTTTTTCACCAAAAATCCGCCAGTTGGGAGAGGTAATGGTGGGTTATACCCTAGTGGTCTATAGATAAAGGTTGCAGAAAAAACAAAGCCCTCTGATCTCTCAGAGGGCTTCAAATATGATCGATTAATTTACAGGAAGTGAATCGTAGCGTTCAGCGTAAATGAACCGATTGAATCAATGTTGTTCTCATCGAATTTGAACTGTTGGTAAGAACCACCTACAGACAGCATATCGATAACAAAGTATTCAACACCAACGCCGTACATCAACTTTGTGCCGTCACCAGCTTTGGTGCCGTTGTTGTCCAGTTTGAAGTTGTGCAAGCCGCCTTTCGCGTAGACATGCAAAGGACCAAAATCGATGCTTGGTTTTAGAGCGGCGTAAACAGAATTTGCTTCTGTACCACCATCAAATTTACCGTGGTTCCAAAAACCAGCTTCTACGCCAATAATTGGAAGAATACCCGTACCTACATGGGCACTTACCGCGGTTGCTGTGTTGCCATCGAGATCAGATTGACCAGCGTTAATGCCGCCGTACAACCATGAATCCGCGTTTGCAGTCGTTGCTGCGCCCATTAGTGCTAAAGCTAAAAGTGTTTTTTTCATTTCGTACAACTTTAATTAAGATCGTGCAAGCCTTCCCGCTACACACGCTTTTGATTACAACCATGATTCATCATGAACCACAAAAACATACCCAAAAAACCTATAAAAAGTCGTTTGAATATAGTTCTTCGTTAAGAAGATACTCAATAGTATCTGAGGCGGGCTTATTCTAAGATTAACAACAGGATTTCGCCATACTAAGATGTAAAACTTTTTAAATAATCTCTGTATTTTACATAGATATATGTCCTTCTTAGTGAACATATAGAGGGCTAAATAAAAATGCCAACCTAAGGCTGGCATTTTACATAATTGCGTTACTTTCCTGTGCGACTTAAGCTTCTTTTACAGGAAGTGGAACGTTGCCGTAACAGTAAAGGAAGTAATGTCGTTAAAGTTGTCGCCACGGTTGAATGATTGCCATGAACCACCAAGAGACAAATTGTCGACGAGGAAATATTCTGCCCCCACTCCGTACATCAACCCAGTACCATCTCCGCCATTATCGCGGTCCCATGAATGCAGGCCACCTTTGGCGTAAACATGAAGAGGACCAAAATCGATACTTGGTTTTGCTGCAACAAATAGTGAGCGAGTATCGTTTCCGTGGCTCCAGTATCCGCCTTCCAGACCTAAGATCGGCAATATGCCGGTACCCACGTGGAAACCATATGCCGTTTCTTTGTCGGTGCCGCTGCCGAAATCAGACTGACCGAAATTACCACCAGCATAGAAAAAAGAATCCGCGCTGGCTGTTGCCGCAATGCTCGCTAAACCTAGAGCCAACAATGTTTTTTTCATTTCCATTCCCTCAAATACATGATCAGAGAATAACGATTTATCCCCGGTGAATTGACGCAACACATTAAAACAACAGTCGTATTTACGTCAGCTTAATCATTGTCCTGCAAATAATAGACCAGAAATAAGATTTCTGGTCAAAATTAATACGCTTCGGTCGAACATTGTCCTCACACGAGATCAACATTCTGAACTAGGTCAACATTCAGAAATTGCGTTTTTCACTCGCTTGTCTGATACCGGGTATGGCGTACCCAGTTGCTGTGCAAAGAAGCTTACTCGCAACTCTTCAATCATCCAGCGGACTTCTTTAACGTTATCTGGAACCGCAACCCCCTTAGGGATCTTGTTCAGCAGTTCTTTGTAGTCGTTCGTTACCGACTCAATCTTCAACATGTGCAGTCGATCCTTATTCGGATCTATCGGCAACTTCTCCATTCTGCGTTCTATCGCTTTCATGTAACGCAAAATATCGGGAAGCTTTTTCCAACCACACTCAGTTGCAAAGCCTTTAAATATCAAACCTTCTACTTGAGCTTTAATATCTGAAAGCGCAAAAGCCATCGTAAAATCAATTTTGCCTTTTAGCTTTTTGTTGATATTGAACGCCGTGGTAAGAATCGTTTCAACCTGCTGAGCAATATCCACCACTGTATCGTCTAGCTCTGCTCTTACGTGCTCCTTAAGTGCATCGAACTTATCTGATTCCCAAACCAAGCCGCCCTGCTCTTCAATCAGCTTATCAACACCACAGGCAATGCAATCATCAATCAGATCTAACACCTTGCCATACGGGTTGAAGTACAGACCAAGCTTTGACTTGTTCGGTAGATTGCTGTGCAAGTATTTAATCGGAGAAGGCACGTTGAGCAAGACCAAACGGCGTTGACCTGCGCGCATCGCCGAAATTTGTTCTTGCTCGGTTTCAAACAGTTTGATTTCAACGCTGTCTTTAGAGTCCACAATAGCGGGGAAGGCTTTCACATCGTAACCGCCTCGCTTCTGCTGGTAGACTTTTGGCAGTTCGCCAAAGCTCCACGTATGCAGACCTTGTTGCTCAATATCGTCATCAGCAACTTTGGAAAGAGTCTCTTGAACTTTGTCCTTCAAGCTCTCTTTCAGTTCGTGAAGATCGCGATTCTCTTTTAACTTGCGATTTCGATGGTCGACAGCGCGGAATGTCACTTTTAGGTGGTCTGGCACCTGTTCCAAGTTCCAATCATCGCGCAATACCTCAACGCCCGTCATACGTCTGAGCTCTTTTTCTAACGAATCGAGCAATGGCGCTTCCATTGCGGTAGCACGCGCTAAGAATGCGTCGGCATAGTTAGGAGCAGGTACGAAGTTTTTACGCAACGTTTTCGGCAACGCTTTAATTAGGCTAACAATCAATTCGTGTCTTAAACCAGGGATCTGCCAATCAAAGCCTGCTGGCTCAATTTGGTTTAGGATCGGCAGTGGAACATGAACGGTTACCCCATCGCTGTCTTCGCCCGGTTCAAATTGGTAGCTCAACTTGAGCTTAAGCCCATTTTGGTGCCAGAAATTTGGGTAATCCAAATCGGTAATATGGCTCGCATCGCCTTTGAACAACATCTCTTTTTCAAAGTTGAGCAGCTCTTTATTTTCAGCCGACGCTTTTTTCCACCACGTATCGAAATGACGCCCCGACACAACCTCTGTTCCCACACGCTGATCGTAAAAATCAAACAGCTCATCGTCATCGACCAATATATCTCGACGGCGCGATTTGTGTTCCAACTCTTCCACTTCTTGAAGCAGTTTTCGGTTTTGCTTGAAGAATGCGTGTTTGGTTTCCCACTCACCTTCTACAAGTGCGCTTCGAATAAAGATCTCGCGGCTAATCACGCTGTCTATATTGCTGTAGTTCACCAAACGTTTTGGCACGATAGGCACGCCGTAAAGCATGACTTTTTCATGAGCCATTACCGCCGCACGTTTCTTCGACCAGTGCGGTTCACTATAGCTTCGCTTGATCAGGTGTTTGGCTAATGGCTCAATCCATTCAGGCTGAATCTTGGCAATAATACGCCCCCAGAGTTTGGAGGTTTCAACCAGCTCTGCCGACATGATCCACTTAGGTTGCTTTTTAAATAGACCCGATGCAGGGAAAATGTGGAATCGGGCGTTGCGCGCGCCTTGGTATTCGCTCTTTTCCTGATCTTTTACGCCAATATGAGA
This sequence comes from Vibrio sp. vnigr-6D03, assembly GCF_002835515.1. Lineage (NCBI taxonomy): Bacteria > Pseudomonadati > Pseudomonadota > Gammaproteobacteria > Vibrionales > Vibrionaceae > Vibrio > Vibrio sp. vnigr-6D03. The sequence continues at coordinate 77,173 of NZ_PIZL01000021.1, read as the reverse complement.
AAGTAAACCGACCAAAATGGCGCTGTGAACCGATTGGTAGTTTCCAGGTTCGTCATTCAGTTTGAAATCCATTTCGCGCATGGCTTGATGGATTTGGAAGTACACATCTTGCCACTCACGCACTCGTAAGTAGTTCAGGAAGTCTTGCTTACACTGTTTACGGAATTGATTGCCTGTTAAAGCCTTCTGCTGCTTTTGGATGTAATCCCAAAGATTCACAAAGGTCAAAAAGTCCGACTCTTCATGGAAGAAGCGGCGATGTTTGTCATCAGACGACTGCTGTTTTTCCGATGGGCGTTCACGCGGGTCTTGAATCGATAAGGCAGAAGCAATGACCATCACTTCTTTCAAACAGCCATACTTAGGTGCTTCTAGGACCATTCGAGCCAAGCGTGGATCGATCGGCAACCGAGCAAGCTGACGACCAGACGCCGTTAAGCGCTTCTTGGGATCGTTCGCTTTATCGTTTATCGCACCCAGTTCTTCAAGTAGCCTTACACCATCTTGAATGTTGCGTTTGTCTGGCGCTTCAACGAACGGGAATGCTTGAATATCACCTAACCCCAGCGCTGTCATTTGAAGGATAACAGACGCTAGATTCGTTCTTAGGATTTCCGGATCGGTAAATTCAGGACGAGATTCAAAATCCTCTTCCGAATACAGGCGAATACAGATACCTTCTTCAACACGACCACATCGACCTTTACGTTGGTTTGCACTTGCTTGCGAAACCGGTTCGATAGGAAGCCTCTGTACCTTAGTTCGGTAACTGTATCGGCTAATACGCGCGGTGCCCGGGTCGATAACGTATTTTATGCCCGGCACGGTTAATGATGTTTCTGCAACGTTGGTTGCCAACACAATTCTGCGACCGGCATGAGGTTGAAATATCTTGTTCTGCTCACCGGCCGACAATCGCGCATACAAAGGAACAATTTCTGTGTCACGCAAATTACGTTTGCCTAACGCATCAGCCGTATCGCGAATTTCGCGCTCGCCGTTCATGAAGATCAGGATATCGCCCAAACCCTCATCACATAGCTCGTCTACAGCTTCAAATATGCCTTCAAGTTGGTCGCGATCGTTTTCATCATCGCCTGAAAGTGGACGATAACGCGTGTCTACCGGATACGTTCGTCCAGATACCTCGACAATAGGCGCACCATTGAAGTGGTTAGAAAAACGTTCAGGATCGATGGTCGCAGACGTAATAATTACTTTCAGATCAGGGCGACGTGGGAGCAATTCCTTGAGATAGCCCAAGATGAAATCGATATTCAGGCTTCGCTCGTGCGCTTCATCGATAATGATGGTGTCATATTGATTCAAGAATCGGTCGTGCTGAATCTCTGCCAACAAGATACCGTCTGTCATCAGCTTAACTTGGGTGTTCTCGGAGATTTGATCGTTAAATCGAACCTTATATCCGACAAATTCTCCCAGCTTGGTTTCCATTTCTTCCGCGATTCGGTTTGCGACTGAGCGCGCAGCAAGTCGCCTAGGCTGGGTGTGACCAATCAAGCCATACTTTCCACGGCCAAGCTCTGCACAGATTTTAGGAAGCTGAGTGGTTTTGCCCGATCCCGTTTCACCCGCCACAATCACCACTTGGTTTTCTGAAATCGCTTTTGCAATCACATCTTTCTTTTGGCTAACAGGCAGGATTTCTGGGTATTCGATTGTCGGTTGCTGCGAACATCTTTGCTGAACCGTCATCATGGACTTCGCAATGTTAAGTGCGATGTCGTCTAACGCAGCGTTTCGTGATTCTTCTTTTTTGATTTTGCTGGCACCCTGAATTCGTCGGCTAAAACGAAAACGGTCTTTAATCATGCATTCTTTTAATGCAGCTCTTAACTTAGATGGGCTGTTAGGCGCATGATTTTCGGCAGCATTTTGCTGTGACGAGGTCAAAGCGATACCTTCTTTATTTATTGTCCTTCAAAACTGGCGCGATTGTATCACATGAGTAAGACAATGCTCCAAATCCAAAAGCGCTACTATGCGAGAGTACTGTGTAACAATCTAAGAAAAATGCGATTGACCAATCAATCATTAAGCTGATAGTTTTGCTAACAAATTACGCAAAAGGACTGCTAATGTCTGCTTTCATGTTGTCTCAGGTATTGGTGGGCTTTGCCATTGTTTTTGATCTGATGTCATTTCAATTTAAGGATCGAAAAAAAATTGTTGGCTGCCTGTTCTGCGCTGGAGTCTTGATTTCCAGCCATTTCATACTGCTAGAACAGTGGACAGCCGCAAGCTTGATGCTTATTGCCACCATTCGGTATCTCACCAGTATTTTCTCAACGTCTCCAAAATTGATGACCTTTTTCTGCGGCACATCCGCTATTGCTACTGTCGTCACCTTCTCTGGGATAACAAGTATTCTCAGCTGTTTAGGCTCTATGTTTCAAACCGTTGCTGCATTCAATAAAGACGATAAGAAGCTAAGAGAATTGATGCTCATTGGTACCAGTTTTTGGCTGATACATAACTACGTAGTTGGTTCTCCAACCGCTGTTTTGATGGAAGTGCTTTTTATCAGCAGTAATCTTATTGGGTATTATCGTCACTACTATAGAAACAGCGCCACTACGTAACTAATAACGAGGAATCGGTAACAAATCGGGTTCAATAAATTCGCGCTTTTATTACCGAGTCTTCTACGCCGTATTGATTTAAATATAGGTACGCTAACCTTATATTTTCAGCTACATCAGCCAATCGAAATGCAAGTATGCCTCCTAAACCTATAGTCAGGTCAAATACGATCTGTGCAATAGAACATCTCGCTCCAAACTCCTTCAAAAAAATTGAACGACTTCATCGTTAACGCAGCATTATCTTAGCCTTAGCAATCTCCTAAAGTGAGCTTATTCCCGTTACCTAAAACGAAAATAGATAAATAAAGGACAAAAAAATGGCTCAAGTACTGATTCTTAAATCAAGCATTCTAGGCGCTTACTCTCAATCAAATGCGCTAATTGACGTTATCGCAAAAAACGCAACTGAAACAAATGTGGTTATTCGAGACTTGGCGGAAAACCCGTTACCTATTCTCGATCACAATGTATTGGCTGCATTCGGTGGAGGCGAAGACTTAACGGAAGAACAACAAAACATCTTGGCGACCTCAAACCAATTAATTGGAGAGATTAAACAAGCAGACAAATTGATCATCGCTGCGCCAATGTACAACTTTACTGTACCTACCCAGCTTAAAAACTGGATTGACCTGATTGCTCGTGCTGGTGTGACGTTCCAATATTCTGAAAATGGACCGGAAGGTTTGCTGACCAACGTAAAAGAAACCACGGTTATTACGACTCGCGGTGGTGTGCATAAAGACACCGAAAACGACATCGTCACCAGCTACCTAAAAACGACGCTCGGGTTTGTCGGCATCCATAACGTCAACTTTGTGTATGCCGAAGCGCTAAGCATGGGTGAGGAACTCGCCAGCCAAGAGTTAACCAACGCAAAAGAGCAGCTTCCAACATTGTAATCCCCTATATAAGTTCCATTAATAAACCTTGTCTTTGCCCACTTTTAAGTGGGCTTTTTTTGTGTCTCTTAACTCACCATTAACCCTCCCCGATGTACCTTCACATCCAAATAAGACAAAATGCACTGCACACCTAAGTCGCTACTTCTGTTCTTTTCTCGTTTCACTGCTTAGGGTCATGAATATGAGCTTCACCAAACAAGACATAGAAACCATCGAGAGCACTCTCTCCCCATTTAACGACAACAACGAATTGGCGATCGCGAAAATAGCGCATGGTCACGTCGATTTTTATGGTGCTAAAAAGCAAAATGGAACGGTAGTACCCGCTATAAATCAGAATTCCGTCTTTGAGATTGGGTCTATCACCAAAGTTTTCACCAGCTACTTACTCTGCGACATGATACTAAGAGGTGATGTTCAGATTGATGATGCGATCAATTCAGCGATACCTGTTCCACTTAAAAACGGTGCCACGATTACCTATAAAGCGCTCGCATCACACACATCTGGGCTACCAAGATTGCCACCAGGGTTAATTTGGAGCGCTCTATTTAAAAACCCTCAAGACCCTTACAAAGAGTATCAAGAACCTCAACTGCTGAATTACCTAGAAAATAAGCTTAAGCTCAGTGCTAAAAGAAAGCATGTGTATTCAAACCTCGGGGCCGGGCTTTTAGGGTATACCTTGTCTCGTGTGGCAAAAACATCGTATGAAGACCTGCTCCAAAGAGCATTGTTTGAACCGCTAAAAATGACGCGCTCTACCACTAATTTAGCTGCTTTGAAGCCATGGCTGATTCAGGGATTAGATGGAAAGGGTCGACCCGTTTCAAACTGGGATCTTGGCATTCTATCTGGTGCTGGCGCGGTTCTTTCTACCGTAGAAGACCTTTCTGCGTTCGCACTCTCTTGTTTTGATCCGAGCAACTCAGTGTTTCAGCTCCAAAAACAGCCGGTTTTTAAAGATGCCAATGCGTCCCATGCATTAGGTTGGGTTGTCTTGAATTTGAAAGAGAAAGGCGAACATTTCTACTTTCATAACGGGGGCACCGGAGGATACAGCTCGTGTATGTTGCTTGATTCTCAAAACCAAGTCGGCTTCGTGGCGCTATCTAACATTACAGGTATGTCGAAATTCAAGGAACCCGCTATGGATAAGCTGGTTTTTGATTTGATGGAAGACACGATTTCTCAGTAGCGATTTAATGAAAAGGTAAGGGAAAATAAATTCACCTTACCTTTTCGCCTAAGCCAAAGTCACTTTAGCGTAATAGTCTTCACTTCGAGGATTGCCCATAGTAGGCATTTTTTCCATGTTTTCTTAAATAGTGTTTGTCTAACAGTGGTTTCTGCATCGAACTGAGTTGCGGCGTTAGCTGACGAGAGAATAGCCCCATGTATGCGACTTCTTCTAATACAACAGCATTATGAACGGCACTGTTTGCGTCTTTTCCCCAAACGAAAGGCGCATGAGCATTCACCAATACCGCCGGCATTTGGTTCGGGTTCAATTGGCGGCTTTTAAACGTTTCAATGATCACCTCCCCTGTCTCCCACTCATAATCTCGCTTTATTTCTTCTTCAGACATCTCACGCGTGCAAGGGATTGAACCGTAAAAGTAATCCGCATGAGTCGTGCCCCAGGCCGGAATATCAAGACCTGCTTGAGACCAAATAGTGGCATGACGTGAATGAGTATGTACTACGCCACCGATATCAGGAAAAGCGCGGTATAAACACAGGTGTGTAGGCGTGTCCGATGATGGGTTCTTGTCGCCTTCAACGACAGATCCCGTTTCCAAATCGACGATCACAATGTCATTGGCTTTCATTACATCGTATTCAACCCCTGAAGGTTTAATCGCAATGACACCACGTTGGCGATCAACGGCACTCACGTTTCCCCATGTAAACGTCACGAGCCCGTGCTTCGGCAGTGCCAAATTAGCTTCAAGGACTTCCTCTTTTAATGCTTTATACATTCCATCCTCCTTGCACCATTTTGTCTTCTATCCAGCGTCGAGCATTAATCAATTCGCTCACTGGCTCATCGGCTTTTTCTGTCCACATTTCGATTAAGAAGCTGCCGCGATAATTCAAGCGTTTTAGCGTCTTAAATACCCCGACAAAATCAACGCAGCCCTCTCCGAAAGGAATGTCCCTAAATTGACCTGCGCATGTATCGGTCACCGCCAGCGTATCTTTAAGATGTAACGCGGCGATCTGATTCATGCCTAATTCCAGTTCCGCATCCACATCGTTTCCCCAAGCAGAGAGATTTCCGACATCGGGATAAACCGTAAACCATGGGGAGTCGATTTTCTGTTGCCATGCTTTCCACTTAGTGATTGAACTCATAAAAGGGGTATCCATGATCTCAACAGACAGCATTACTTGGGATTTGGCGGCTAAATCAACCGCCCACTTTAACCCTTCTTCAAAATGAGCGAGCGTACTCTCATCTTGTGTTTCATAGTAAACATCGTAACCTGCTAGCTGTATGGTTCTTATCCCCAAATCTTGGGCAAGAACAATGGCTTTTTCCATGATGGAATAAGCTTGCTGGCGAACGTCTGAGTCGTGGCTTCCAAAGGGAAACCGACGGTGACCAGATAAGCACATAGACGGAATACGGATACCACTTTCAATAATCGCACTCGCCAGTGCTTTGCGTTCTTCCTTTGTCCAGTCTAGGCGAGCAAGCCTTTCATCCGTTTCATCAACCGACATTTCGACAAAATCAAAACCACAGGCTTTGGCTAACGCCAGCCTTTCCGACCAAGTCAATTGCGCAGGCAAAGCCTTTTCATAAATGCCAATTGGGTGCGTGCGTGAGGAGTCAACGTAAGTCATGCTATTTTCTCCAAAGTGAATTCAGTGTTTCTTTGAACGAGATGGCGGCTTTTTGCGGGTCAGGAGCAGACAAAAGTGCTCGACCAGCAATAAAGGTATCAATCGGTAGATGTTGGAATATGGGTAATAGCTCTGGCGTAATCCCGCCAGTCACTGACATGTTAAATCCCATATCACACATACGTTGCAACCAATCTAAATCTTCTTGGTGCCATGTTTGCCCCTTGGCTTGGGCATCTCTTCCACGGTGATAAATCGCCTGAGTAATACCCAGTTTTCGCCATTCACTCGCTTGCTCAAACGTCCAATCTCCAAACAGTTCAATTTGGATGTCTCCGCCATACTCTTTTGCGACTTCTAATGCGCTTTCCATAGTGGCTAAAGGCGCGGCGCATATGACCGTTAGTAATGTTCCACCCGACTTAAACGCCATTTCACCTAAATCTCGCCCAGCGTCAGCAAGCTTCATATCGACAACCAGTGGTTTATCTGGATGTTGCGATCTCAGTGAACGAACGACAGACATTCCTTCGGCAAAACAAATCAGGGTTCCTGCCTCTAGCACATCGACCACGGGTGCCAACGTTTTGGCTGCACTCAACGCTTCTGCTTCGGTTGTTACATCAAGTGCGACTTGTAATTTAGGGATCACGACAGCTCTCCTTGGTTGGATTGGTCTGGTGAAACATTGATTGAAGAGACTTGGCTTGAAGAAGCTAGGCTCGGAGAAGCCTGCGTAGAAGAAACCAAGCTCGAAGAAACCACGCTCGGAGAAACCTGAGCCGAAGAAATATGGCTTAGGTCATTCTCGAGCTGCGCTAACGATTTGACATAAACTCGATACTTTTTCTTTTTGACTTGATAACTCTCAAAAGCTTCTTCGTCAGGTAAAACCGTTTCTTCTTCAATGTTCATGGCGTCCATCGCTTCACTGGTCGAAGAATAAACTTGGCTTCCTACCATCGCGACGATAGCCGCACCTAAACATCCGGTTTCTTCAATCTTGGGCAGTAAAACAGGCAAGCCACTGGCATCCGCGAGTATCTGCATCCACTCTTTAGAGCGAGCAGGACCACCACAAACAACGAGATGTTTGAGATCCGGATAAAGGAGCCTGACATGGTCAAGATGCGATAGGTGGCTGAACACAACCCCTTCGTAAATGGCTTGATATAGATGTGGTTTGGTATGGAGTGATTGAACGCCATAAAAACCACTTTTAACCCCTAACCCTGCATTTGATCCGTAGATAAAGGGCGCGAACAGAAGCTCTGAGCTCAACTTAGGCAACTCACTTATGGAGTGATTTATCTCTCCAAAATTTTCATCCGCGAATAATTCCGTAAACCATTCCAAATTGCCTGCCGACGTCGGGCTAGCATCGTGAGTAATGTATTGATCTTTTTGCGCATGATGTCCGATAACATGCGGTTTTTGATTGGCTTCGCGAACCTCAAACAGGCTATCGGTTACACCCGTTGTTACAGACCATGTCCCCATTGTTAGGTTTAAAGCGCTGTTATCCCTAACGCCCGAACAAATGGCGGTAGCCACAACATCAAACACCCCACCCACAATTGGAGTGCCTTCTTTAAGCCCTGTCAGGATGGATGCTGATTTCGTGACGGTTCCGGCTATATCCGTTGCACCGATAATAGGTGGTAACGCCTCCATAATTTCTGGAATCCCAAGGATATCCGCCAACTCTGCATCGTAATATTGAGTATCAAAGTTGTATAAGTTGGATTCAGAAATATTGGTGATCTCACAATGCTTTTCACCCGTGAGGCACCATCTTAGGTAATCGTGACTCATGAATACGGTACCGATCTGGTCGTATTGTTTTGGGCGTTGTTCTTTTAGCCAACGAGCAATAGATACAGGATGCCCCGTCCACAGGGTTTGCCTTGTTTTCGGATGGATAGATTGAGGTATCTCTTCGCTCTGCCACCTTTTTACGACGTCTATCGACCGCTGGTCGGCCGATAAAATCGCGCGTTCCATTGGCCGATCATTTTTATCCAACAAAAATAGCCCTTTCCCTTGAGCCGAGATACCAACGCTTTGAATGAGGTTCGAGTTTATCTGAGTGTCGGCAAGCACCTTTTTGATCACACAGCAGGTCGAAGCCCATAGCTGTGAAGTACTTCTTTCAACCCAACCAGATTGATCAGAAATAAGTTCAAGGGATTCACGCGCGACACCCATTTCTTTCCCATTTTTATCGTAGATACCCGCTTTTAGGTAAGTACCGCCGCAATCCACGCCTAACCAATAGCTCATGACACACCATCCAATTCTTTTGCAACCAATAAGTTCGAAAGCAACAAAAATGTTGGCAACGGTAAGTGTGCTTCTAAAGCGAAACTTGGCTCTAAAACTGTATTTGTCTCTAAAGCTGTATTTGGCTCTAAAACTGAACTGACTTCTAAAGCTAATTGTGGATCTAAAACAGAGGGTTTAAGTTCGGTATACATAATTGTCTCTATATCTTAGCGACGATTCTTGGCTATATTCGATGTTTGAATTACAGCGCCAAGAAGCGAATATAATTGGGAGCTGGTACCTCAATGATTTCATCTGTCTTCTTGATCAGACCAGTTTCGATATCTCTCGAAAAGACAATCACATTCCCTGAATCTTGGTTTGAAATAATCGCAGCGTGCCCACAAGGAGAAATGGCAAAGTGTCGCGGGAACTTTCCGTACGTCGAAGTGATATCGACCCGCTCTAACTTACCGCCTTCTTGAACTTTAAACACAGCAATGGAGTTATCGCCTCGGTTTGAAACGTAAAGAAATTTCGCATCTGGTGACAACTTAATCTCTGATACGTAACTAATTTGATCGTGATTATCCAGAGTCGACTCGTACTGAATCGGAATAAGACGCGGCTTAACTTCAGCAGGCTCCGACTTGTCTAACTCAGCAACACACACGGTGTTAAACAGCTCATTTGATACGTAGCAAATGTCTAAATCTGGGTGCATAGCCATGTGGCGAGGGCCTGAACCCGGTTCAAACTCTATCCAAGTTTCACGAGTTAACTGGCGACTCTCAGCATCCCAGCGGTATTGAAACACAGCGTTCTCACCAAGATCGGGAATGAAAACCCAGTCGTGCCAAAAGTGCGCGCAATGCGCATGAGGACCGACCTGACGGTTACCCCAATGGTCTTCGCGGTTTTCCACTTGTCGCCATTCGGTTTCAGGGCGGTAAAACTGTTTGAAGGTTTGAAGGACTTCACCTAAACGACCATTCTCGTCTACATCGACAACATCAATAATGGCGTCCCAGTAGTTGATGACGATAGCCGCATCTTTATTAGGTGAAAAAGACAAATAGCATGTCGATTTTCCATTTGCTTCGAAGCTAGAAAGCTCTTTTAGCGAACCATCTTCTTGAACTTCATATTGAATGATTGTGCCGTTTTCACGGATTGTTTCTAAAATAGCGTATAGGTATTTTTTGTCTGTTCCTGGAATAAGAACCGCTGGGTTTAACGACTCTACTGAACCATTGACTACAAGTTTCCCTTGCTTGGTCAAAGTCGCACAATACATACCTTCACCCGGTTTAGGTGAGTAAGGCTGATGGGCTAGCGCGTCAATATCGCTGTATGTTCCAATAACCAGCTGATAATCTTTCTCTAAATTCATATTAATACCTAAATAACTTATTGAAATAAATGTAAATTAACCTTTCACAGCGCCAGCAGTCATACCTGTAATAATTTGCTTGGATGCAACAAAGGTGAATATGATTGGCGGTACCGCAAGCAACATTCCTGTCGCCATAATCACACCCCAATCGATGTCGTATTCCGTTAATGAATTAACGATGGTAACGGGCACGGTACGGGTATCTCGTTGCAACAGCGCGTTGGCCAACAAGAACTCATTCCATGCAATTCGAAACGTAAAGATGGCTGCCGCCGCAAGACCCGGCTTGATAATGGGCAATACCACCAAAAAGAAGATTTGCAGCGGTCTCGCCCCATCTACTTTGGCCGCTTCCTCAAGAGGTAAAGGCACTTGCACAATAAAACTCTGAAGAATCCAAATCACGAACGGTAGGTTCATCGCAACGTATAGCAATATGATTCCGGTAAAAGTACCGTCTAAACCATAATCAAACGTCCAGATCCCAAACACAGGAACCAATAGAACAGCGGGTGGAACCATGCGCATCATGAGTGTTGTTAAAGAAACCACACCACGTCCCATGAATCTGAAACGAACTAACGCATAAGCAGCCATACAGCCGATGGTGAGCGTAATCACCGTTGAAACGAGCGCGATAAAAATCGAATTCCCGAGCGAACGTGTGAACGTTGGGCTACAAAAATCAACATGATCCGGCGTATACCACAGTACATCGCACAGTACCGTTTCATAATTTTTCAATGTAGGCGTGAAAAATAACCCACTGCTGTCATTCATGATGTCGACATTCAGTTTGAACGACGTCATCACCATTAACATGATTGGACCAAGTGACATCACTATCAAAGCAACCAACAAGGCATAAAATGCCGGGTTTTGCTTACTTTCGTTTAGCTTGCTCATTACTCTTCATCCTTATTCGCAAACGCCTGCTTCTCGATTCTTTTTTCGTTAATTTTGTTGTAGATAAACATGGCCAGTGTTAGGAAAAGAAGCACTGCCAGCAGAAGATTCGACATCGCTGCTGCCACACCTAGCTCCCTAAACTCAGACGCCGTTCGAGAGATTCTCAGCGCGAGAATTTCGGTGGATAAACCAGGACCACCATTTGTCATAACTAATACAACTTCGAGGACTTTAAATGCGTCTATCAACCTAAGCAGTAAAGTCACAATAAGTACTGGCAGCATTAGAGGTATCTTGATGTATAGAATTTGCTGCCATTGCGTTGCTCCATCAATTTTGGATGCTTCTAACGTCGACTTTGGCAATGATTGCAATGCAGCAAGAGACAAAATAAAAATAAAAGGAGTCCACTGCCAAATATCAGCGATTACAATTGAATAAAGTGCCCAACTCGAATCAGATAACCAAGGGGCAGATTCAAATCCAAGTGCATTTAATGTTCTGTTAAATATCCCAATTGTTGGGTGATACATATAACGCCACATTAATCCAACAACGATAGGTGCAATCATCATTGGTAATATAAAAATCGTTCTTAATAGAGACATTCCGCGAATATTTCTATCAAGTAATAATGCAAGTCCAACACCAATAAACATTTCTAACACGACGACAACAAAAGCAAACTTTAAGGTCACGCCGAGAGATTCACGAAAAGATTCATCTTGGAATAAATTGATATAATTTTTAAAACCAACCCAATCTGCCTCGCTAATTAATTGGCTTGGGTTCCATTCTAAAAAACTCGCATACATCATATATATTATTGGGTAAAGAAGCCCAAACAATAGAACAATACCCGCAGGAGCCAAGAATAAATAAGGGGTCATGCGATTTAGATTAATAGATTTCATTTAAAACACACCAAGGTTGCACAGATTTAGGTGCATCTCGCCATTGGATTAGTGCGACGAGATGCAGCCCTATTCACTATTTACTTCTCATTCCAAGAATAATAGTTGGCATCAGCCATTATTTTTTCCGCTCGTTCAGCAACGCCGTCTAACGCTTTTTGAATATCCAGATCTTCAGTAAGCACTTTCGATAACGTTGTACCTAAATCTGAGTTAATTTTTCCCCACACAGGAATAATTGGACGCCAATCCGGATCTGCATTTTTAAGCGCTTCACCAAACGTAGCCATGTGAGGGAATTTCTTGTTCACTTCCTCATCAAAGTGAGTTGAGTAACGAGAAGGGTTTCCGCCTGCTAGCGCAATCAGCTTGTCGACTTTCTTAGACGTCAGCCACTGCATCAATAGGAAAGCCGCTTCTTTATTTTGTGCGTTTTTAGGAATACCGATACCAAAACCACCGGTTTGAGATCCTTTGCGAACGCCCATAGGGTGCGGTGCCCAGCCAATTTTACCTACCACCTTCGACTTCGACGGATCATTCACTTGTCCAGCGAATACCGTAGAGTCTAGGAACATTGCTGAATTACCCTGTAAGAAAGAGGTTCCAGCTTCGGCAAAACCAAATGTTTTAGAGCCTTCTGCGCCACATTCAACAATCGTTTTCAGCGCTTTCGCTGCTTCAACGCCTTGCGCATTGTTCACAATTGGCTTCCATTGATCATCAAAGATACGACCACCAAGCGGTGCCAAATGTAGAAGGAATGCATGTGATGCATGGTGACCAGACGCTGCACGAGACGCTAAGCCACCCATTCCAGGTTCTAGTTTTGGAATTTCACACGCCAAAGAAAGCAGTTCTTCGTAGTTTTCTGGCACCTTAAGATTGTGTTTTTCAAAGATGTCTTTTCGGTAACCCAAGATAGAGGTTTCAGCACCAAATGGTAAACCAAACAGGGAACCCGTTGGCCCTTTTAGATAGCCTTTCTTACCGCCAGCTACACCAATATTAGACACATAGCCATCAACCAAATCTTCTGCGTCAAAGTTCGGGTCAGAAAGCGATGGGTTCATGAAATATCTAGCTAAGTTTTCAAGTTGATCGGCATAAACATAATCCGCTTTTGAAAAAACAACGTACGCGATAAGATCGTAATCGCCTTTTCTTTTTGTTAATTCCAGCGTTTGCTTTTCACGCATGCGAAGATATTGAAGTTGGTCTACTTCAACCTTTATTCCCGTCTCCTTTGTGAATTCAGGTAATACCTTCATTACCGCATTGTAATGTGGGTGTGCTGGAAAGTTCACAACTAACGTCGTATCTTTATATTCGTCGTATGGACTCGCATAAGAGAATGTTGTGATGGTACTAACGGCTACGGCGGTCAGTGTTTTTTTTCCAAAAATCCTTTTTAGATACGTAATCATTTTGCCTCCTAAGAGCAAGAGAATTAAGTTTATGTTCCAATTTGCGTTATATGATTGTTTCTATAGTTATTATTAGTAAATAGCTTCTTCTGTTTTCTTATCAAATATATATATATCTTCAGGCTTTACTTTAAATTTTACAGTTTCACCGGCATTGAATTCATATAATGAATCCACTTCAACCATAAATCGACTTTCTTGAACATCAGATATCAATACTGTTTGATTCCCAATATATTCATTAACATTAATGGTAAATGTAATGATATTTTCTAATTCATCAGAATCGGTGGAGACTAAAGCAGAAGGTCGAATACCGACAATTATCTCTCCAGATTTAGGTAATTCTGCCTCAGGGCTTAATTGTGGTAGCTCAAGTTTAAAGCCCGACCCAATTGCGTATAATTTCCCATCTATTTCTTCAGCGGTCATATTCAAGAAGTTCATGGGTGGCATTCCCATAAAGCCCGCTACGAATTTATTACTTGGTTTTTCAAAAAGTTCTCTGGGCGTTCCATGCTGTTGAATATAACCATCTTTCATCACAACAATGCGATCTGCGAGCGTCATCGCTTCGATTTGATCATGCGTAACGTAGATAATGTTCTTCTTTATGTTTTTGCTCATCATTGCCAATTCTGCACGCATTTGCCCTCGAAGCTTTGCGTCCAAATTTGACAGAGGCTCATCCATCAATAGTGTCGATGAATTTCTAACTAAGGCTCTGCCCATTGCAACACGCTGCCTTTGCCCACCAGATAACTCGGCAGGTTTTCGGTACAAATACTCAGTAAGCCCAAGCATTTCTGCTGCTTCCGTTACGCGTTTTTTAATATCACTTTTCGGATGCTTGGCTAACCTCAATGCGAAAGACATATTTTTATAGACATCCATGTGCGGATACAGAGCGTAATCTTGGAATACCATTGCAATGTCGCGATCAATGGGTTCAAGGTTCGATATGGGTCGGTCATCCATTGTAATCTCGCCGTCACTCACCGTTTCTAGACCTGCGATCATTCTTAGCGTGGTCGATTTTCCACAACCAGATGGACCAACGAATACGGTAAACTCATTGTCTTCCATCACTAAATCAATCTGATGGATCACTTCAGTAGACTGATATCTTTTTGTTAATTTATTCAAAGTTATTACAGGCATAATCCGTTACTCGTTGTCCTTATTTTGCATAATAAGTGTTGATTTGAAGATGCTATCAACATGCCCCAATATGGAACGTTCCGCCGCGTCTGGGTCGTGGCTTTTCAATGATCTTAGAATTTGGTGGTGTTCTCGAAGGCTTCTCACTGTCGACTTTTCCTCTGCCAGTGCTGCCGTTCTGTGCTCAAGCGCATAGGAATAGACATCGATTGCTATTTTTGACAACAAAGTATTTCGACAAGCCTGATAGATAACTGTGTGAAATTCTTTATCTGATACTTGGAAAGCGATGTGATCATCTAAGACCGTTTCTTGGTATTCGATAAGAGAAGAGAGTTTCTCGATATCTTCATCTTTAATGTTTATTGCCGCAGAACGCAGAATTGCCGACTCTATTACTTTCCTTGTTTCTACTACGGTAAAAGCATCATAATTTTGAATGTCTTCCACTATATTGTTCGATTGAATTATCTCTGTGGATCCTTTGGTCACAATACTTTTTCGTCCGCGAGAAACCGTAATCAACTTGCGCTCACTCAGAATCCCCAATGCACCGCGTATTGTTTCTCTACTCACATCATACGATTTGGCAAGTTCTCGCTCAGAAGGTAATGCCTCTCCTTCTTCAATCATTTTTGACGCAATTAACGCGCTCAGTTTGTCTGCTATTTGTGACTTAAGCGTAAGCCTAGAGACGTCCGAGCTGTAATTGGGCGTATCATTAAAGTCATCGGACATAATTTATTGATCCTTCATCGCTTACTACATTTACCATTTTGGTATTTATTCAGTACCAGTTTGTTTTATTGCCATAGTTAACGGATGTTCTGATTTTGTGACCAAATCGTTAACTTCATTCAGACTAAACGACGAACTGGTCTTTATTCAACCGGACCAGTTTGTTTTTCACTCACTTTGTTGACGAAGTTATCAAAAATAGATGCTTTATTGTCACTTAGAGCCGTCACTTTGGTCTGGTTTTAATACCAAAATAGCAACTGGTTGCATCATTAAATATAAAATAAATTGCATAAAAGAGACTGAATTTAAATATGTTCAGATAGGAAGTTATGGTGATTTGAGGTGAGATTAGACAATTTAGAAAAGAAGAGGCTACTATTAAGGTATTGATATATATGATTTAATAATAAAAATAGCAGTATAGGTAATTGGAGTTTTGCTTGATTCCCTCTGGAAAACGAAAAATTTAAAACTGGTATGGTATATCCGAATAAAAAAGAAAAACGAGGCGATAATTCGCCTCGTTTTTTACTTTTCAAATCCATTTCTGTGACTCAAGCACGTTTTTATCTTGCGAACACGAAGTTATTTAGAAATCGTATTGCAGATACACAGTGTTGTAATTGCTGCCGCCTTTAATCCGACCGAACTGCGAAGCCTTTTCAAATATTGAAGAACGGTGGTGTAAACCATACCCAATCCAAAGATGGTCCCATTCAGGCTTACCGACCATATCACCAACATTGAAGTCGAATGAAATATCCAAATAGTTCATAAGGTTACTCATGTTCTCGTATTTACCTTCCAGCTCACTGCTTTCAATGTAGGTAATATTTTGAACATAAGAAATCCCTTCCGCCGCTCCGAATTTCCAACGGAATGGCCACTCAAAGGTGTAATACGCTTTCACCGCAATGACGTACTCAGGGCTGGCACTTTGAGTAGAACTGTTCCAGTGCCAAGCAGCGCCTGGAGTTAAGTAAATATCAATGGGGGCACCAAAGAGCTCATCGGTTAAAGGATGACCGTAGAAAAACGAGGTCATCTTATTGCCGTTTTCATCTGGTTCACCCTTAAACTTAAATATGTCACCCATATCTGAAGGTGTGGCAAACCCTTGTGCAACACGAAGATACGGACGCGTGGTAATGTCAGATCGAGAGGCGGTATTCTTGTCGTTAAAGAAACCGAATCCGACAAAGTACTCCTGACCCCACCGCTCTTTGACTGCGATGTTATCGTAGGCGTTGTCATCAAGCATCGTCGCATAAGCGCTGCCTAATAAGTACAAGTTAGACGCGACACGATAGCGAGTTTCGAAACCCACTTTAAACTCAACACCACCGCCAATCTGCTTACCAAAACCGGGGGAACCTTCTAAGCCACTGGCTCCGTAGTAATAGGAGTTGTAGCTGTCTGATTTGATTCTTAGCTCTGCGCTTGGTTTGAAATCCCAATTTTCGGTCGAGCTTTTCGCCGTCGCACGCACATTACCAAACAAGCGTGCGTCATCGTCGCTCATCAGTTCAGCATCAACATACCAATCAGAGTCTTGAAAGAAATGTCGATACTGGACACCCAAATCAAACGAATGACCACCATAACGGTTTTGTTGCGAGGCGGGTAAATCGACAAATCGAAGACGAGAGAACAGATTGACTTGGTAATCATCTTGCTTGTAAAGGTGCACACCGCCTTCTAAGCCATCTAAGTAAACACTTTCGCCGTTGTAATAGAAAAGAGGAACAAAGGTCGATACTGAAGAATCAGATTCACCGGGAAGATTGTAAACAATGGATGCACCTCGGTAGGCCATCGCTACGCCCCATTCTTGTTCTTTTACTTTTTCTTCTGAAGCTATCGAAGGGAAAGTCATCGCACCCAAAAGCAAAACAGTTGGAGTCAGGTGGGTTGAAGCATGCATAGAAATCGAGCACCTCAATTTATTAAAACATTGAACATTTGTACATGAGTAACCTTAAGATGCTAGATCCAGCGTTTAATCACTCTGACTTAGAGTTTTATTGAGTTACTGGTCAACAATCGTAGTAAAATCAGAGAAATTACTTTAAGATTCACGCAAAATTGCCGCTACACTTAGTAGAGGCGTACAGTATAACGAATCATTGTGAAAGTATCTGAATTATTGCAAATATTAAGTAAATTCTCCGATAACAACGATCCCCAAGTTGTGACGGGAGAAGAGTGGTTACCAGAACGTTTACTCACAACCAAGCTTGATGACGATCTTCTGTTCTTGCATTTCGACCATCAGCCTGCTGACCAAGGCGGTGATGAAGAAGGCCGTGGTTTTGTCGAGCATGAGATCTCAATGCTACGAGATAAGATTCGTACCATTGTTGAGGAAGAAGGTGACTCGAATATGAAAACAGAAGCGTTCCTTGCTCTGTTTCTTATTGGGCATGAACGCTCTTCATCTGAAGTGATCGAAATTCTAGAAGAAGACGTTGATTGATGCGTTAGCTGCGCATCTGAAATGTTCGAAACTCAAATTTGGGGTTCATCCTAGTTCAAGTCTGAACGGTTAAGACGACACGGCGGTTGCACCCTTTCACTTTGTTCTCTATTTGTTCACATATTGGCGCTGTTTCTCCGTAAGCACGTAAATCTACCTGCTTTTCTTTTCCGAAGGTTTTCTTTAAGAACGTCGCAACGTTTCGCGCGCGTCTTTGTGACAACCCTTTGTTGTATTCGTCTGTGCCGACTTCATCAGCGTGTCCTTCTACAGCAATGGAAACACTGCTATCCAACAAGTTGATGTAATCCAATAATATGTGTTTATGTTCGTCACTGAGTTTGTCTTTATCGAAGGCGTAATTCAGCACCAATGTCTGGGAAATACGGTCATAAATACACTCGTCGCTCACCGAAAACTGTTCCGTAATACTATCTTCACTCACGAACACAGGTTGCTCTGGCTGCGTAACGTGATGACTAAGTAATTGGCCCGATTGCTGTGTGCCCAAGTGATTGTTCGCTAGCACACGAGTCGTTTTTAAATATACATTTTCTTCCGCTAAACAATTCGCTGCGGCTTGCCCTGATAACAGCAAAAGTACGCCAAACGCCATTACTCTCATAGTGAGCCCTCATTTCCTTTCAGTCGCCCTGTCTCTTCATTCAACAGGTTTAAAATATGCTTATAAACATCGCTGCCATTTTTGGCATGAAGGACGTTGTCTTCCCCCACGCAATCAAAAAAGCCATTCACAGCTTGGTTCATTTCAAAATCGATACCTATCACACCAAAGGTGACAGAAATAGGTTCTCCAAAACGGTCAGTCTTGTTTTCTAAATCCGACACCATATTTCTGCAGAGCCCATATTTCGTGAACTCTTTGAGTATCCGTGTTTTCCGCCAACTGCCATCTGGGCTATGAATTGCCCAAGGTCTCTCGGTATCCTCACCATCGGATAGGACGATGATCACTTGTTGAGGGTTGTACTCTTCTTGGCTATTCGAAAGTTCGGCCACGCGGAGTAAACCCTGCCATGAGTGAGTAAAGCCACCTGCTTTAAACGCTTTAAACTCATCGCTGAACCCGCTGTAATCGTCGGTCAGATCAATATCGTGGAACAGTCGCCTCGGGCGATAGTTATGCCGTTCAAGCTCGGGACTGATAATTAGGGGACTTTTTTTGTCGTTGCGATGGACAATTGAATCGTTCACTCTTTGTAAAACCACATGTTCAAACACTTCGCGTCTACCATTAATTTTTTGATAGTTGAAGTGGTTGTACCCAACAAGCGCTACGCGGCTTTTATGGCTGTTGAATCGGTTGAAGTTTTCAAGGTCATCCAATATCAAATTAATGGTATTTTTCACTGTGGTGAGTTTACTGCCTCGCCCTGGGCTTGCTGAAAAGCGTTCATTCATTGACCCACTAAAATCGACAACAAAATAGATATCTACCGGTTTAGGTAGATACTTTCGGCTTGTCGACGCTCCAGAAATCTTAAATTTTGGTTTTAGGCCCAAACTGCTGTAGCTAATCCAAGAATTGTGCTCGGTTGTGGCCGTCACCACGAAATCTGCAAAAGGAGAAATCTCACCAGCATCTTGCACACACCCTGTGTCGTAATCGCAGCGCGTATCGACAATCGATATTGCCACGTCACCGTCGTTAAACGGCATATAATGATTGACGATTCGAGACGCCAGCTCCGTGTCCGGTGCATTATTTCCGGTAGACGATGAGATCAGCCCGAGGCTTGCCACCTCTGTTGCCTCACTTAACTTGGCGTGCGCGTGCAACTGTTGCGTGGTTTGCATCGCCAATGCCAACATGCCAAACATAAACGGCAGACAGCACATGAAAATCAAAAACGCTGCCCCTTTTTGCTTGTTCATCATTCCTCTATTCATTGAACGCCGACTCTTCGAACGCTGATTCGTTGAACATATGTTCTGTAAAGACATGGCTAAATCCTCGCAAACGAAAAGGCAGACGTAACAACATTAAGCAGCTCACCTTTACTCGCACCCAATAGGTTAAAAGGCGTGCGGTAACAGAGTGACACTTTGTAAACGGGCAACTTACGGTTTCGAGACGTGGTTGGGATAATCTTGTCCACTTCTCTTAGCGGCGTAAAACTGCACCCAGTCACCCACCCTACTTCGCGCATCGCGTAAACTTGTCGGTCGGGATAAACCACCAGCTCCTCAATTCGAATGCCAAATTTATTCGAGTCAAACTGATTCGACATCCGATTCATTGCCGAAATGCCCACGGCGTATAATTCTGCCGCCAGCAGTTCGCATTCCCCTGCGTACCGACATATGTCGCCTTCGTCACGGAACAACTCTCGTCGCTCAGACATCACCGACACGAGTGAATACGCGAGCCGATCCATTTGCCCTTTTTTGGCAGTAGCAACGAGAAAGTTCACCTGCATAACAAAAAAGCCCGTCACAAACACCAACACCAAAGCAAGCTCAATGGTAAAAGCGCCGCGCTGCACATTTGAATTGGAAGAACGTCTAAGCACACGAGCCTCCTTGGCCTAACTTAAAGGTGCATCGCTCATATTCCTGAATTGCCATTACTTCACGGCGCATTTCAATGGATGGCAGTAGAAAGTTAAAAATAGGGGAATACTCAAAGGCGACTTCATAAAGTGCTAACGCTTTGTTTTGGGGTTCAGAGGACACCCCCGAGCAAGATGAAAACTCTCTGACGGATGTACTGCAACGAACGAGCGTTTGATAGCTATCGATATAGTGAATACGAGACTGAATCGATTGGCTATCAATGACCGCGGGAAGAAAAATACCCCCGCTTCGACGAATCGCAGACCGAATGGCTCTGTCATAATTGATCGTGCTAATGGCGTCTGCCCTGCCCAATTTTTTAGTGTCAGATACTGCTCGCGTGATGGCGTGATCAGTCACCGCAATGGCGTAGACCATCAAACATAGTTCAAACCATGTCAGCACCATTAAAAGTAAAATCGGTAAACCAAAGGCAGCCTCTACACTGATGACCCCTTTTTGCTTCTTAAGTTGTGACGTTCCAATCGACATAGTTAAGATTACCTACAGCTCTATGTGTCGATTTTTCGTGTAATCCACAACAAACGCCCCTTTCACCTTCATTCGGTTTAGGTACGCTTTCGCTTCTTCAATGGAGCTAAACTCACCAATACAGTAGCGTTTCCAGAGGTTATGAGAATAGGCGTAAACCGTTCCATAATTCGTACGCAGATAATTCAGGTACTCACTCGAAATCGCTTTATACGTCGCCAATACTTGGATTCGGTAAATCGACGGTGCTTTAGGTTTGAGGTTTTGCGGGTTGAATACCATCTTGCTAGCGACTGGTTGATGGTTTCCAGCGTGGTCGACCGCCATAGCGGCAGTTTGTAGTTGGGTTTGTGGCTTATACACCGCACTTTCCTCCGCATAACGTGATTGATTGACAGGCCGAGTTGCGGCGCTGGTTGAATGAGTTTGAGCCTTGGCGGAAGACGAGCGAACCATTTTGGGCGCAGGTTTCTTTTTCACCGATTTCATCAATTTGGTCAGTTGCGTTCTTGCCTCTTCTTCAGGGTATTTTTCTCGAAGCGCATCTAAAGCAATATCCGGTCGGTTCGCATTCACAGATGCCAAGATTAAATTTGAACGCACTTTTTCATCGTTTGGTTGATCGAGGTATAAGTCGTACAGCATGGTCATCGCATCTTCGTATCGCCCCTGCATGAGGTTCACAACGGCAATGCTATTTTTCGCTTCTCTATCCGACGCTCCAAGTTTTCTACTCTGTTCAAAATACTCAATTGCCGCCCCGTATTGCCTTTGCTGAGCTTTGATTTTGCCCATAAGAATATGGTGCTGATATTTGTCACCACCTTCATCCAGGTAACGCTCTAACCACTGTTCACTTTCTGCGAAACCACGCTTCAGGTAAGCAATTTCAGCTTTGGCTAGCATCACTTCAGGCTCGTCTTTTTCAGACTCATCGAATGTATTGAGATAAAGCTCCGCTGAAGAGGTGTCTTTCAAGTCGATATACACACTCACCAGCTTGATTTTGTATTCGTCATTTTTTTTAATATTGGCTTTATAAAACTCAACCAGTTGCGTCTTGTCGTTGGTTCTCAACAACAAGTCCTCTTTGGTATCCAACTCACTGTTGGTGGACGCACAGCCAGTTAAAACAAGTGAGAGCAATAAAGCGCACTTTACGTTGGTCCAAATTTCGATAGCCCGT
Source organism: Vibrio sp. vnigr-6D03 (assembly GCF_002835515.1). NCBI lineage: Bacteria > Pseudomonadati > Pseudomonadota > Gammaproteobacteria > Vibrionales > Vibrionaceae > Vibrio > Vibrio sp. vnigr-6D03. The sequence continues at coordinate 55,265 of NZ_PIZL01000021.1, read as the reverse complement.
CTTTCATTAGCCATTTGAAAACATCCTTAAAATTCCAGGGGCAGCAATCAGCACAACAATGGGAACCATGATGAACGTGATAAGTGGTATGGACATTTTGGCGCCCATTTTTCCTATCTTTTCTTCGAGATCCATCATGTTGATTTCACGTATGTCGGTTGCCAATGTCGCGAGTACCGGCCCGACAGACGAGCCATACTGCAAACTCTGAGTCAGTGTCATTACAAAACTCTGCGCTTCGGTTGTAGGGACAATGTCATAAAACTCTGCCAACGCCTTTTCCAGCCCCACCACTCTTGCTCGTTCGGTATTACGCCTTAACACAAAAGCCAAATTTTCATCCACCGTTGCGATTTCGTTACTCAGGAATTCCAAGGTAGATTCGATGGTCATGCCGGTGTGAACACAGACATTCATCAGATCGAGTAAAAACGGCAATCGTGAGCTGATGTGCTTGACGTTCTTTTTCGCTCTCGCCGCCACATAGGTATCCGGCCCAATCAAAAATAAAACTAAAGCGACCCCCGCTATCATGAAGAATTCAGCAAAATCGAGGTCCCCAATAAAGAACCCGTAAAGCGTGCTTAAAAACACCAATAGAAACGGAATGAACTTAAACAGGTAGTAACTTTTGGCGACAAACTCGTTGTAAATCCCTGCGGCAATCAGTTTTTGTCGGTTTTCTTCATGGTTGAAACTGAATGCTTCCACCAACCGATTCATGATCGCCAATTGCCGTTTTTCTTCTTTGGTCGAACCGATGATTTGACTGGTATAGAATTTAGCAACCAACGAATCCCACATCTTGATAAGAAGCCAAGCAAAGATAAGAGAGACAGCAAGCGCGAAAGCTAAGAAAATAGTGGTGCGTAGATCCATCAGTTCACTCCACGCAAAATCATGGAGATACAGAAAAATCCAATAAACTCACTGATCAAAACGTAATAAAAAATGGGTTTTCCACCTTCTTCAAACATTACGAAGTTATAGTTTTCTGGGCTGGTGAATCTCAGAATGAGAAGAAAAATGATCGGCAAGCACGCCACAATTTTTGCTGAAGATCGCGCTTCTGACGTTAAAGCATTTTTCTTTTTTTCCATGGCTCGTGATTCAAACATGATTCGGTTGATTTTGTTGATCACGTTTTTAAGCTGACCGCCTCGGCTCAGGTTGATTCGAATGGTCGAAATGAAAAAGAAGTACTCCACGTATGGGAAGGTGGTCGCGCTGCGTGACAACACATCGTCTGGATCTTCACCAATCAATAAGCGTTCTGCCATGAATTTAAATTCACGCCCTACTTCGTTATCCAGCTTTTCGCCCACGTACTCAAATGCGTGAATGATGCTTTGCCCAGCAGCGATGGCACCCGACAAAATATTCAGCGCGTCTGGAAAGTCACTTTTGAATTTCTCTTCTTTAATGTCGCTGAGTTTGAACAGAAATACGATGAACAAAATAGGCTGACCAATCGCTAAGCAGACCAGAAAATCTTGGCTGAATAAGAACAAGTTAACCGCATAAATAAGTGCTCCACTGATCAGCAAAAACAGCACTATTTTTTTAGGTATATTGGGTTCCAACAGCTTTTTCAGCTTCTTGAAGATGAACTTCACTTGGATCCAAACACTGGTTTCAAACCGATCCATATCGATGACCGTTTTGACACCCTCTATCCCATCAAACTCTGTTTCTTGATCGATAAGTGCAGTCACTTTTCGGCTGGTTTTCTTATGTTGGAACCAAAACACAATGGCACCCACGCACCAAATGGCGAACACCCACATCATGAGAACAGCTCCTCTAATGCGCCCTCTAAGCCGAAAAACTGCGCTCGCTCGTACACAATAGAACGTTTAGATAAACCTGGAGAGCGAAACTCACCATCGATTTTTCCATCTTCCAATGTGCCTTTGTTCTCGAACCGGAAGATGTCTTCCATCACCACGCTATCGCCTTCCAACCCAACCACTTCCGAGATGTAGAGCACTTTTCTGCTGCCATCGTGTAAGCGCTTAACCTGCACAATCAAATCCACCGCACTCACAATGGTGCGTCGGATCGCCTGAATAGGTAAACTTGCCGTTGCCATCATCACCATGCTCTCTGTTCGAGCAACCGCATCTCTTGGAGTGTTGGCGTGAAGTGTCGACATCGATCCATCGTGACCCGTGTTCATCGCTTGAAGCATTTCAAACGCCTCACCGCCACGGCACTCACCCACAATAATTCTGTCTGGTCGCATACGCAGGGAGTTGATCACCAAGTCGCGAGCGGTAACTTCGCCCGTTCCTTCAACACTGGATTGGCGAGTTTCCAAACGAACGATATGAGGCTGCTGCAATTGCAGTTCAGCCGCGTCCTCAATGGTGACGATACGTTCCGTTTCACCGATGTAGCCCGATAGTGCGTTGAGCAATGTGGTTTTACCCGAACCCGTACCACCAGAAATCAACACATTGCATTTGCAATGGCTGGCAATGGACAAAAGCTTTGCCATTTCGATGGAGAGAGCGCCGAATTCCACCAAGTTTTCGAGTTTTATTTTATGCTGTTTGAATTTACGGATAGAAATGGAGGTGCCGTCTATCGCTAGTGGGGGGATGACGATATTGACGCGGCTGCCATCTTCTAAACGCGCATCACAAAGCGGCTTGGATTCATCGATTCGACGCCCTACATTTGAGGCAATTCGTTTTGCAATGGTGCTGAGTTGTTTTTCGTTAACGAACTGAATCGGCGACTTCTGAACTTTGCCGCCAATCTCGATAAAGATATTGTGCGGTCCGTTGATCATAATGTCTGAAATGTCATCGTTATCGAGCAAGGCTTGCAGTGGTCCCAGCCCTTTTAGCTCTGCAAGTAGCGCTTTCACTAACTCAATGCGCTGAGAATTGGACACCTGTAACCCTCGCCTGTCGATAAGCAGGTTAACGGTTTCTTTAAGCTGAGCTTCCAAGTCTTCGTTACTGATTTCAACTAAGGTTGACGCATCTAACGCATCAAAGATTTCATCTCTTAGCTCTATGTAGATTTTATTAAACTGGCTCATCTACCCCTCGCTTATTTCTTGAACAAAGAAAATTTGGATTTAGGGCGGATGTTTTTTCCAGTGAGGTCTTTCACCATTTCAACGACTGGCAAAGAGAACTTACTTTTCATCACCGCTTTCATTCCCTGCTGAATCAATAACTTTTCCAAGCCCGATTCGTATGAAAAAGACAGCGCTTCTTTTCGCTTAACTCGTTCTTTGGCGTTCTCTAATGGCACCATGTAGTCTTTCGCAGGGCGATTTTGAATGAACAACACTTGGTGAGCCGACTTGCCCATCTTTTTCTTGATGATGTTATAGGCGCGCAATGACGCCACAGACGGATCGCAGATCAGGTAAATACGGTGATACTTTTCACTCAAGTCTTGATCGTGCACTTCTTCGAAAGACGTCAGTGGCACAGAGTCCACAATAAAGTTGTAATTACTTTCAAGCTGATAGGAAAGGTTATGCAGTGTGGAGGCATGGTCTCCGACACAAGCGGTGGTTTTTTCGAGAATCAAATAGTCGAGCTTATCGTCGACCTTCGAGACATAGGTTTGAGCGATGGCACTGTCTATGTCTCTCTGATTCAAATCGATGCTGTTATGCCTTGGCTTTACCCCTTTCATACCGAGAAAAATATCCGAGGTAAACGCGCCAGAATCGTGATCCACCAGCAGCGTTTTCAACTGCGCTTCGGAAGACAATCCGTACGCCACTAATGAAGATATGGTCGAGAGCCCAATTCCGCCTTTGCAAGAAAGCAGAAGAACGCGTTTTGCAACACGGGTTTTATTCACCAATGTTCCGGTTGCAGATTCAGATACGCTCACTGCATTGAGCAGATCTTGGAGATTTTCATCCCACAAGACGTATTCTGCGCCGAGGGCTTGTACGCGGTTTTTCAACCGAATGGAATCCGAATTGCTGATGGCAATAATGCGAATACCTACGTCCAACTTAGTGGTAATGTCGCTGATTTCTTCAACAACATTGTTCGACTGACGAAAATCCAACACCACGTGTTTGATTTTCTGCTTACCTAAATCCATGTTGGATTGGCTGGTCAATTCCGGCATTTCAATCGGCGAAGGAAATCCTTCTATCGCATACAAGTCCCTTACCGACTGAACAAACTCTGCGTCGTCGGAAACCAGCAGATCGGAGAACTCGGATACGTTTTTTTTTGGTGACGCCGAGGTTTTAAATAAGTTGTTTAAATCCATCGCTTACTTAACACCTTTCAGAGGCTGACTCAGGCTGATCACTCGGTTGTATTCAACCGCGCACCCGAAATGGAAGTTTTGCGCATTACCCATATGAAGAGATTCGCACTCTTTCGCGTTAACCAAGGTGTAACGCGAAACAATTGAGACGGCTTTGTCGGACAGCGGGCGTGACTCACTATCTGTGTCGCCTGATTCTTTTAACTTCGCGCTGATTCGATGGCGATCAATGCCTTTTGTTTTCGCCGACTCCAGTAATTCCGCAACAAACTCGCTTTCGTTGGGGTGATAGAAGACTTCAAACTCCGACTTTTTGTGGTGCTTATTTACGTCACCGATAAACCCCATGCTGCGTTTCAACGCGATGTGTTTATCAACAACATTAAATTCGTATATCTGCTCTAACTCATCGACTTGGGTTAAGTTCGTAGACATTGGAGAACTGCAACCGATAAGCAAAAGAGGCGCTGAAATCGTCAAAATTTTTGAGACGAATGAGTGTCTTAAGAGCATTAAAAACCTCCTGCTTTTATGGTTTGTTCTACTTCTGGATCAGATAAATTGATTCTGAATAGCCGCTCTAAATCGCTGCTCGCTTTGAACTTTGGCAACTTGATGTCTTTGCTTTTTACCGGATCAACTAAGTTGACGGTGGCTACTATGATCAATTCAGTTTTCGTACGGTTGGATTTAGTGTGGCTAAACAACGCGCCAAGAATTGGAATGTCACCCAAGACAGGAATACGGCTTAATGTTTCACGCTCTTCTGTTGTTAATAGCCCTGCAAGAACAAAACTTTGCCCATCTTTAAGTTGCACTGTGGTTTGTGCTTTTCGAGTACGCAGAGAAGGCATGTTGTAGAACGCGTTGCTTTGGCTATTCGATGCATCAATCGAACTCACTTCAGGCAGAAGTGTTAGTCGAATGTTTTCTGTGTCCGTTACTTTACCGACCATCGATAGTTTAATGCCGTACTCTTTGTATGAGATGGACACACCATCGCCGTCTCGCACCACCATTGGTAATTCGCCGCCGACTAAAAAGCTCGCGGTTTCGCCAGAAATAACCGACAAATTTGGCTCTGCGAGCACTTGCCCAATGGAGTCGTCCTTACTGGCGGCAATTACCGCGACGATGTCCTCAGCCGAAAATTCTAAGATTTGTTTAACGTATTTACCGGGTTGACCAATGTTGCTGTACGAAACACCCAGTTCCGACAAAAAGTTGCTAGAGACTTCAGCGACGGTCAGCTTTACGTTTATTTGTTCGGTGGACAGAACCTTGAGGTGATTGATAATCCCTTCGAAAACGAAACTTTCGGTGTAATCCAACTCGTTATCAGACACACTGTCTTCCAACTTATAGGTATTTCTCGTGGATTTTTTCTTCAGCATTTCACCAACTAAGCGATAGATTTTCTTTTTTACTTCTTCACTTTGAACGGTGCCGTCTAAAACCACCTGCTCACCGACATTAGTTACGTTGACTTCTTCATCCGGAAAATGAGCAACAAGCATCTGCTTAACCAAACGCAAACTCTTATTCACTACGATTTCTGAGTTGTAGATTTCATTGCCACCGCGATCAAAAACGATCAAACTCGCCGTGCCCACACTGACTCCATGAATCACGATTTTGGTTTCGTCTATTACTTTGTAGTCGGCGATGTTTTGGTCGGACACAAAAACGGTATCTATCGTTCGATTGGTTTTCACCGTTTTTGCCGCTCCCTGATCTATCGACATCAGTTCAGCTGCGCCAATATTGAGGTGCGTAAATAAAGCAAAAATGAGAACGGCTACTTTTGTATTTTTCATTATTCACTGCCTGCTCTGAGTTCTCTGACCCCATGTTGTTTTTCAAGTAAGTCAACGCTACGTACGGAAAGAAACTGATTGGTCATGTTGGAGGGCACAATACTGATCTGCCCGATTTGCTTAGCGATATCCAATTTCATTACCTGACGAATACTCAACTCAATCACCAAGCGTTTTGCTTTAACTTGACGCCCCTGCTCGCTGCTGGATTCGCCTGTATTGGTGACTTGGATAACCTTAGCGTCATGAATCAGAACTTCAGAAATCAGGTTACCCACATCTTTAAATTCCGCTTCGTGAATATTCGAATAGGAATTGGTGGTGGAGATGAAGCTGACTTTGTCACCCGCATAGGTGCCAATGGCATCTAACACACTTTTCCCATCGGTTTCGTAGTAGTAAGGCACGTGATCTTTCGCCAAGGTAAAGCTGATGTAATCATCGTCACCTGGGAACGATAGCTGGGATCTTTTAAGCAGCGTTCCTTCGCCAAGTTGAGCTCTAAAAAGACTACTTTTGGGAATCTTGCTGCCTTGAACCAGCAAGCCATTTTGCTGCGCTTTTTTTTCTGTCATCTCAACCCATTCCACATTGGCCAAGCTGTATTGAACCCCTTTTTCTACAGGCTCAACTAAAGTCAGAACGTTAACCGTCGCTTCTTGTGTTGAAGCGGGTATTACTGGGGCTTCACTAGCAAATAAAATATCTTTGGAATAAAACAGCCCTAGAAATAACAACGCAGAAAGTAAGATAAAGAGAACAGGTTTACTCATGAAGCGTAACTCTTATGATTGTGGGTAGGAAAAGCCTACCCATATGGTGATGACTAAAAATTACGGAGTGACGGCTGCATCAGTAGTAGCGGTTGTTAGTTGACTGGAAATTTGAGCAATAGCACCTGAAATTGCATCACCTAAACCACTGTTAAATGCCGCCAAAATAATGCCCGAAATAACAACAGCAATGATTGCATATTCAACTGCAGTTACACCGCGCTCGTCTTTTTGGAATTTAGCCAATAGGTTTGTAATTGTGTTTAACATTGTCATTTAATCCTTCTTTGAATGAACCGAAGCGAATATAGCAACGAAAGGAAAAACGACAATTAATACTTATTTATACAACTATTAATTATGCTTATAGTTGTATGTAATAAGCCGTATCCATTAGGAATTTAGCCACTGATTATAAATTTTGTTTCTAGGTGTATTAGATCATTTTATTGAAATCAAAAAAGATAGAAGCAATAAAAAAGGCGAGCATTGATTTGCTCGCCTTATTTGTACTTTTAAAGTTTTAATAACCTGCTTTAATTACCACTATTTTTTGGGCTGAATATCACATTGTGACGAGTTTGGGTTCTGACTGAATAAAAAGCTCTTTGATTTGGTTCGTCAACCCGACTTGGCTTAACTCTTTAAATGTCGACTCACTGCACCATGCAAAACAGTTCACGATATTAGATGTTTTATGTACCCTAAGATTATTTGATTGAATACTCCAACTTGGGCAAACTAATACCGTACCTGGCTCTTCCATTTCACCTTTCATAAGCCTTGAAGAACTTGTGTTAAACCAGCTTTGTATATTTGCCGTTCCTATGCCCACCTCTTGCAGTAGGCTTGAAACTTGCTCTCTCTCTATAGAGCTGCAGTGTACAATGCGAACAGGGTTGTTCTGGATAATGGGCTGATCCGTTAGTCGTTGACACACTACGTATTGCGTCCTCTTCACTTTCACCATTTGTCCTGTGCGCGAGGGCTCTGAATTTACTCCTAGAATAATGTCATATTTACTGGCATCTAAATCTCTCGGATTGCGAAAATTGACCAAACTAAGATCGAGATGGCTTAATATACGAAATGCCTTTACCACCTCATCGACTAATTCAGTTGAAAAAGAATCTGATACCGCAATCTTATAATGTTCTTTATTTTTAGTTTTCCCTAACTCTTCGAAAAGCTGATCGTAAAGCTCTAAACTTAGTTCAGTATACTTTAGTAAGATCTTGCCCTCCGTCGTTAACTCAAAACCTTCTTCCCTGTCGAAAATACTTGCACCTATATGAGCTTCAACCTTTTTAATATGTTGTGAAACGGCAGGCTGAGTGATAAACAATGACTCAGCAGCAGCCGAAAAGCTCTTACATTTTGCGACACATGAGAATGTTTTTAAGTATTTAATTTCTATCACATTTCTCAGCATTTGATTTTACTCTTACTATTTAGTGCCCTTATAAACTTAGCCTGTATTGCTACTCATTCAATTAGGGTTCATATAAATGGGGGCAAAGAAATATTGTCTATACCCTACTTACAATACGCAAAACCGAATCTATCAGACTAAGTCAATATCTTTCGTTTGAACGTGAACGGCGTGTGTAACCAATTATAACGACCTCTCTATTTAACTGATTAAATTTCAAACGACTAACATTACTTCCATAGAATTTATAAAAAGCATGATAACAAACATTCTTATTTTATAATCTAATTTCACATCACATATATATGATTTTCTTATAAATTTTTCTAATAGCGCGATAACGCTTTGTAATACCCACTCGTTAACGGGTCGATAGACGGTTAAAAATTCTTATTTTTCATTAGATTACAAACTGAACATTACTTTATTCATTTTTTTGAACAAACATATCATTTCTAATGTAACGATATTTTTTACCACACAGTAGACACCAATTGTTTTTCTAACTTATTTCTTTTTACTCTGTAATACAGTGAAATACATTTATTAATATAATTGTAATTTCTTAAGGAATAATAGGAGGTCACAACATGTAAATGATTCGTTAAATTAATTACTACTTTTGCGTTAAAAATAGGAGTTGTTTCACTTTCAATCAATGATATAAAACACTCCCCCACTCACCGTATGGCTGACTCTATAGCGCATTGATTGCCTTAAAAGCTCAAAAGGTATCACAACAAACCAATGGTCATTCATTTAGATCGAACAGTGAAGATTGAAACAATAACGGATGCGGAACACCTAAGTGTGTATCCAAACATCATCTGGATAATGAGCTTTAGGCGTATCGCTAGAATAAAGGGAAAAATGAAGGGAGCGGCGTCTTGTCTGAAAGCCAGTTAACTTTTCTTTGGTTGAGAAGTCGTTGGTAGACAAGCCACTGAACCAAGCTTCTTGGAGTTACTTGGTTATAGGAACGGAGGTGCTTTCTCTTACTACTAACTGAGTTGGAACCTCAATATGTGTCGCAGATTCTCGACCTGAAATTTGGTCCAATATAAAATCGGCCGCTCTTTCACCCATCATTCGAGACGGGACGCGAATAGTGGTTAAGCTTGGTGACAGGTGTTCGCACAAGGGCAAGTCATCAAAACCGGTTATGGAGACTTGCGTTGGCACAGAAATGCCTAATTTATCGCATTCGGTTAAACAGCCAAACGCCAACACGTCGTTACCACAAATAAGAGCAGTCGGTCTCTCTAGTTCCGGTCTACCCAGTAGGTGTCGACATGCATTTCTGCCTTCCCATATATCGTATCGGCATTCAACAACGTCTTGGGGCTGCAGGAAGATACCAGCTTTTTTAAGCGATTCTTTTGCGCCTTCTAAGCGCGCAGTTGCTCTGTCGTTTCCTTTTGTTATTCCGGAAATAAGTCCAAAGCGAGTATGCCCCTGATTAAGGAGATACTCAGTCACTTGCTGCGCCGCGGTGAAATTGTCGAACCCAACACAGGGGTGTGGGCTTGTCCGGTCCAGCGCCCAAAGATTGGCAAATATCTGGTTATGTTGCTTTAAGATGGAATACGTTTCAGGCGCATGATCATTTCCAACCAGTAGCAACCCATCAACCCCCTGCTCCATAATATCTCGAACCTGTTTGAGCTCGTGCTTGGGATCGTAGTTACTGACCGCCAACATAAGGGTGTATCCCTCTTCATATAAACGGCGTTCGAGTGCGTTAATGCCTGAAGCAAAGATTGCGTTATCGATGGTTGGAATTATTGCGCCTATCATGCGCTTTTTGTTGGAGGCGAGTGCCCTTGCAGCGCCATCACGCACATAGCCCAGCCTGTTAATTTCGTCTTCAATGCGAGCCCGCAACGTTTCCTTAACTTGATGAGGTTGATTAAGTGCCCGTGAAACCGTAGCGGTAGAAACCCCTGCCGCTTTGGCTACATCGCCCAACGTTGGCTTGTCTGAAGATTTGCGTAAGCGCTTACCTTTTACCATGTTTTTCCAACAGTTAACCAAGACGTTTGTCAGTATAAACTTTATACACATTTATATCAGATTGACTATAACGAACTGTGACTAAGCTTAAATTCAAGCGGCATTTCAATCGCAAGAAAAACCAACAAGTCTTTATTATTCATAATTTTAAATGGTAAACACCAAAAGATAGCCGAATTAAAAATGAAACCAATTGACTATAAAACCATCAATTTCCGTGATCAACATTGAAAAAATTGATTAACTTTTGCTCTAATTAGAAAAATGTAAGCGCTTACAGTTGACTATTATTTAGTCGATAAATAAGGTGGTGTTAATGAGTTGTTAATCAAACCACGCAAGGATGATAACCATGCCTACTTCGATATCAGAAAAGTCATCTGATGCATCACAGAAATCTTCAGGATCTCATCCCGTGCCTATTACCGCTGGAAGTCGCAAATATTTAGTGCTCAGTATTGCTTCTTTTGTACTTTACCTCTCTAACATTCTTGTTGGATGGGCTTCCATTCGGCACGACTTTCCTATTCCACCTTTAGACGTAGTACCAGAAGCACTACTGCTTGCCGCAGGCGCTGCGTTTGGTGTCATTTTTATTTTGCAACAAGAAAAACAAACAACCTAAGAACTCAGTTTTGAGTAGATGGTCGATGCACTGCCCATCAGCAGTAAAGCGTTGCCAGTGTTAGACGCTAAAACAGGTTCGTAGACAACAATCCAACGTCATTTCAATCACGTGAAAATGGAGTCAAAAAATGAAAGGAATCAACGAAAGCGACCAAATCGAGTCTATCGAGCGTCGGAAATTCTTTGAAGTTGCAGGTAAAGCCGGTGTCACTGCCGCGATAATGGTGGGTGCTGCGGGCGCTTTAATGAGCCCAACAGCCGCTGCCGCTATCTCAAAAGAAGAGCGTGAACGTCAGAAAGCAGCCAAATACACGATGACCATTGCAACCGCTTACATTCTCGGTGCATCTCGTGGTTACCCTATTATGCAATTGGATTTCAAAGAGAATATCCAAAATATGACCAACGGTCAGGTCTACGTGAAATTAGCGCCAGGTGGTCAACTTGGTGCTGGCGGCGCACTGGCTCAGAAAGTACAGCAAGGCACCATTCAGGCTGCGCAGCACTCGCTTTCTAATTTCTCTTCTTTCGCACCTGTTGTGGACTTAATCAATATTCCTTATTGGTGTGGTGAAAACCAAAAGTTTGTCAACTTGGTGAATTCAGCGGCGTGGAAAGCAGAAGTGGACCCTAAGCTTGAAGAACGTAACTTTAAAGCATTGTGGTACGTCACCATCGATCCGCGTGTGGTTGCCCTTCGTAAAGGCAGAGACGAAATCATTAAAACCCCAGATCAAATGGAAGGCATTAAGTTCCGAGTTCCAGGTTCTAAAATCCTTCAACAGTTTTACCACTTGCTCGGTGCGAACCCTACGCCAATCGCTTGGGGGGAAACACCTTCCGCTATTAAACAGGGTGTCGCCGATGCACTGGATCCGAGTGTAGAAGCGTTAAACATTTTCGGGTTTAAAGACGTGCTTTCTTCTGTGACTTTCATCCGTTCAGTACCGGATGCTCAAGTGTTCTCATGTAACTTGCAGTGGTTTAACAAGCTACCAAAAGACGTGCAAGAAGCAATTGAAGCCGCGAGCGAAGTAACGGCGCATCAAAACCTCGCCAAAGTTCCCGCAGCAAGGGCATATGCGATGTCTGAACTTGCTAAGAATAACGTTCAATTCTACTCCCCTACGCCTTCAGAGCTTGCGCAATGGCAAGAAAAAGCAGGGCATCAACTGGCGGTTTGGGATTCAACGAAGAAGTCACTGGCGGGATCGCTGGACACTTTCGACAAGTTGCTTGAAGCAGCGAACACTAAAGGACGTTACTACGTCCATGACGTGTAGGGCGTTGGCAGCCGTAGTTTACTTTGCGGCTGCCCTTTTTCTCTTTTGTTTCCCTTATCAAGGTGTAAAACATGCAACAAAGTCGGTTTTCAACCATAGAGCAAAATTTAGAACGATGGCTCTGCCTAATGTTCTATTCAATGATCGTACTGACGATCATCTCTGAAGTCACCAGACGATTTGTGCTCAGTTATTCCTCCATTTGGGGAGAAGAAGTCGCTCGATACTGCTTTATCTACCTAGCTTGGATAGGCGCTTCACTTGCGGTTAAAAACCGCGCTCACATACGCATAGATGTTTTGCTGGGGTTCTTGCCAAATCGCGCACAAATTGCCGTGTACCTGTTCAGCGACTTTCTTACGTTGGGGCTTGCAGTGATTTCATTGATCGTCTCTATCGGACCCGTATTAACGTCTCTGGAATTCGGCTCCGTGACCCATGGTTTACGCATCAGCCAAGTTTGGTTTTTATTTGCTGTTCCCTTTGGTTTCACCTTAATTGTTTTGCGCTTGCTTCAGTCCATTAGAAGGGATGTGAAAGCACTGCTCAATAACGGACAGGTATACCAAGGCGAACGCTTGATCGATTAGGAGGAAAAATGAATAACTACTATTTGCTCGACCAAGCCTCCGCTGCTTCTTATGGCATTGCCGTTTACGGTCCTGTTATTGCCATGGTGGTCATGATTTTCTTAGCCGTACCAATTTGGGTGGTTCTGGGTTTAGGCTCTATCGCGATGTTGGTCTTTACTGATGTGCTGCCACTTTCTCTAGTGGGTGAGTCGTTATTTGACGGTATTGATGCCTTCGCGCTTATCGCAATACCATTATTTATCTTAACGGGCGACGTACTGGTAAGAACGGGGCTTTCCAATAAACTGCTGGATGTTGCAGAAGCTTCGACGGGCAGTGCGAAATCAGGCTTAGGGACATCAACCGTTTTGGGGTGTGGTTTTTTCGCTTGTATATCAGGATCCGATGCCGCTGGTGCGGCCGCCGTAGGCCGAATGACGATTGATCGCTTAGTCGACAGAGGTTACCCAAAAGCGTATGCATGTGCTCTTGTCGCTGCAGGTGCCTGTACAGGTATTCTGATCCCACCGTCTATCGCTTACATCATTATTGGTTTGATTTTGGGTATTTCAGCCTCAACGCTGTTTTTGGCTGCTGCTATCCCAGGCTTACTCATCATGATTTCTATTATGGCGACCAATGTTGTGCTTAACGCCATTAATGGGTACGAAAATTCGAAAACAGGATTCTCACTAAAGCACTGGTTTGCGACTATTTATAACTCACGCGATGCATTACTGATCCCTTTCATTATTCTTGGTGGTATCTATTCCGGTATTTTCACACCAACTGAAGCGGCAGCGGTTGCAGTACTCGTAGGGTTGAGCATCGGTTTATACCAACGAACCATTACTTGGCGTGATTTCCCTAAAATGCTTTACAGTTCAGCGAAAATTAATGGAATCATTCTGCCAATCATTGCGATGTCACTTCCTTTGGCACAAACCTTGGCGGTATTGGAAATTCCGCAAAGTTTCGTGACTCAGATGACCAACATCACGGAAGATCCGGTGTATCTAACGCTGATTATGATTGGAATCCTAATTCTGGCTGGGTGCGTCATGGAAACCACACCCAATATTGTGGTGCTTTCCCCCATCTTGTTGCCTTTGGCTCAATCGATCGGCATGGATGAAATTCACTTTTGTATCATGATGGTGACCGCACTGGGCGTCGGGTTCATCACACCACCATTAGGGTTGAATCTGTTTGTTGTTTCAGGGGTTACCCAGACACCGGTTTTGCAAGTGGCTAAGTACGCAGCACCTTACGTACTGTCGATGCTACTAGTGGTTTTACTCTTGGCATTTGTTCCAGAGATTTCACTATGGGCACTCCAATTTAACTGATTCGCATAACGCGTTAATTCATGTAACTGAACTAGTCGTGCAACCGAACTAGTCACGTAACAGAACTACTCATGTAACAAAAATAGCTTTAAACGTGCAGCGATCGCTGTAGGGGTTTCTGCACGCCAAATTTTTGAAAGAAGCACATTTCCAAGGAGATAATAATGGCAATTCAATATAAGAAAAAGGCGATAAAAACAGCTTCAACTGGCGAACAAGATACAAGCCGAATCGTCAGCGACATGCTTGCTAAAATTGCAGAAGGTGGTGAACAACAAGTCATCGACTTCACAAAATCCTTCGACGATTGGGATGGCGATATCCTTGTTGGTGAAGAAGCGATTCAAGCTGCCGAAGAGCAACTCACCGATCAGATGAAGGCGGACATCAAATTTGCTTATGACCGAGTCAAACGATTCGCTCAAGCGCAATTAGATTCTTTAAAAGAGTTCGAAGTGGAGCTGTCTCCCGGCTTATACGCAGGGCAAAAGCTTATCCCAATGAACACTGCGGGCTGTTATGTACCGGGAGGACGATACTCTCACATTGCGTCAGCCATCATGAGTATCACCACCGCCAAAGTAGCGGGCGTAAAGAATGTTGTGGCTTGCTCTCCAGCTCGACCAGAGGTTGGCATTAACCCAGCGGTGCTCTACACCATGAAACTGTGTGGCGCAGATTATATGTTGGCACTAGGTGGCGTTCAGGGTATTGCATCTATGGCGAATGGTTTATTTACCGGAAACAAAGCCGACATATTGGTGGGACCAGGTAATCGGTTTGTCGCGGAATCTAAGCGTCAACTTTACGGTCAAGTCGGTATCGACATGTTTGCCGGTCCATCTGAAATTGCAGTGATTGCAGATGAAACAGCGGATCCTGAAATCGTCGCGGTTGACTTGGTAGGCCAAGCCGAACATGGCTTCGATAGCCCTGCTTGGTTATTCACAACGTCTGATTCGCTTGCAGAGCAAGTGATGAAGCGAGTACCTGAGCTGATCGCCGACCTGCCAGACACAGCCAAACAAGCTGCGACTGCCGCATGGGATGATTATGGTGAAGTCATTGTGTGTGACACGCGCGAAGAAGTGGTCCAAATCAGTGACGAATACGCCTCGGAGCATTTGGAAGTTCAAACTGCCGATCTTGATTGGTGGCTAGAAAACTTATCGAACTACGGCTCACTTTTCTTAGGAGAGGAATCCACTGTCGCATTTGGTGATAAGTGCTCAGGGCCTAACCACATTCTTCCGACCAAAGGCGCGGCGAAGTACACCGGAGGATTGTCGGTCAGCAAGTTCATTAAGATCTGTTCGTTCCAACGCCTGAGCGAAGAAGCAAACCGTGAGGTTGCCGCCGTTACCGCGCGTATTTCTCGTCTTGAAGGTATGGAAGCGCATGCCAGAACAGGTGATGCTCGATTGGCAAAATACTTCCCTGAAGAACAGTTTGAGTTGGGATACAAATAATGAGCACATCGGCGAATTTCTCTATTGAAGGGCAAGTCGCACTGGTCACTGGCGGCGGTTCCGGTATCGGCCGCCAGTTTGCCAAAACGCTTGCGGCCGCTGGTGCTAAAGTTGTCATCATGGGCAGGCGTGATTCTCCCCTCAAAGACACAGTGGCAGAGATCGAGATGGAGGGAGGAACGGCGAGTTACATTCGTTGCGATTTAACACGCTTTGACCAGTTAGAACAACATATTGCGCAGTGCAAATCCATCTATGGTGCGCCGGATATTTTGGCGAATGTTGCAGGTCAGAACTTGCGCCAACCCGTTGATGAAGTTGATGAGACGAGCTGGGATAGCACTCTCAACATCAACCTAAAATTGCCCTTCTTTCTTGCAAAAGCCTTGGTACCAGACATGAAAGAAAAGGGATACGGAAAGATCATCAATATCGCCTCACTGCAAAGCGAGCGTGCGTTTGCCAACAGTGTGCCTTACGGCGCATCTAAAGGTGGCGTATGTCAGCTGACTCGTGCCATGGCAGAAGCTTGGTCTGGTGATGGTATCACGTGCAACGCCATCGCTCCTGGCTTCTTCCCGAGTGAATTGACGCAACCCTTGTTTGAAGATGCAGACAAACTGCAAGTACTCGCCAATCAAACGGCGATAGGCAGAAACGGTGAAATGGAAGATTTAAATGGTCCCATACTGTTTTTTGCTTCACACGCTTCGGACTACGTAACGGGTCAAACCTTATTTGTGGATGGTGGGTTTACGGCTAAGTGACGGTGAATTTAAAAAGGATAGAATCATGAAAGCACTCGTTTATACCAATAAAAACGAAGTCACCTTTGAAATGCAAAACACGCCTACCCCGCAGGAAGGCGAGGTATTGGTGAAAATAGAGAAAGCGGGCATTTGCGGTTCCGATATGCACGCTTATCACGGACACGACCCAAGACGCGTACCCCCTTTGATTCTTGGGCATGAAGCCTGTGGTATTGCCATGAATGGTAAGTACTTGAACAAGCGAGTTGTCCTTAACCCTTTGATTACATGCATGGAGTGCGCCGACTGCTTAAGCGGCAGAACTAATTTGTGTAAAAATCGAACGGCCATTGGGTTAAAAATGCCAGGTGCGTTTGCCGAATATACGGTGATACCGGAAACCAACCTTATTCCAGTGCCTGAGGGGATGAAACCAGAACATGCCGCCTTAGCCGAACCCGCAGCAACGGCTTTACACGCCATAGCGCTGGTGGAAAAACACATGCACCGGACGTTAAGTGAAAGCACAGCAATGGTCATTGGTGGCGGGTCCATCGGGTTGCTTTGCGCCCTTTTTCTCAAACTAAAAGGCGCAAGACACATTATTCTGAGTGATACGAATGCGCAAAGGCTAAACACCGCTAGGGTTTCTGGAATTACTGACTTACACAACCCAGCTAAAGACGAACCCGTTGATGAATCTAGTATTGATGTGGTTGTCGATGCAGTAGGCTCTAGCCATACACGCAATGCGGGGATGAACGCGGTTAAACAGGGTGGCGTATTCATGCATGTGGGGTTACAAGATTCCTTTGGTGAATTCGATGTACGGAAAATGACCCTTCAAGAAGTCGCTGTTTTGGGTTCATTTTCTTACACTCAACTGGATATGATTTCAGCCGTAGATGCTTTACACCGTGGTGCATTGGGTGAGTTATCGTGGATTGAGGAGCGCCCTTTAAGTTTGGGAAGTCAGGCTTTTGATGACCTTGATAACAACCGAACCGCAGCAGCCAAAATCATTCTCGATGTAAGTGCCTAACGCAACAAACCGTTCCTAAAAAATCCCTAGAAAACCACTAGGGATTTTTCTAACTGGTATCACACCTAAATTCGCTCAAAACACTGTATTTATTCCATTCCACTACAGACAGCTTACCTCTTGATTGTTAATATGAAGCTTAAGAAACGAACGAGTAAAGAGCACACATCTCATGAATAAACCCACCCACTTTCTTCCTTTGTACATGCAAGTAAAAGAGCTTTTGATACAAAGATTGATCGATAAAGTGTGGTTACCGGGTAGCCCTTTACCCAGTGAATTTCAGTTAGCGGATGAATTGCAAGTCAGCCAAGGTACAGTAAGGAAGGCCCTGGATGAATTGGCAGCGGAAAAGTTGGTAGTTCGTCGACAAGGTAAAGGCACTTACGTAGCCGAACACACACAAGAACAACCGCTCTACCATTTCTTTCGATTAGTTGATTTACAAGGGAAACGTCACCTTCCCGAAAGTACAATACTCGACTTCAATCGCTACCCTGCCACTCTTCTCGAAAGCGAATCGTTGGATTTATCCGATGAAGAACAAGTTATTCGAATTACTCGAACTCGCGCACTTGAAGGTGTTCCTGTCATATACGAGACCATCTCTCTGCCAGAAAAGCTGTTCGCTAACATGCCGCTAACCGATGAACTTCCCAATACGCTATATAGCTTTTACCAGCGTGAATTTGGGTTGTCTGTGGTTAAAGTTATCGAAAAGCTGAGAGCCGTTTTGTCAAACGAGATAGAAGAAACCCACCTAGAGATAAAGACTGGAACACCACTGCTAGAAGCCAAACGTGTGGCATACGCTTTGAATGGAGAAGCGGTGGAACTTAGGGTCACGCGCTGCCATACCGATCAGCATTGTTACTTGAACGAACTGAGCTAGAAGAACACCTCGTAAACTTGCGTCATTCTCCTGCAGCCAATTCTGTAAGGTATTCGTTTTTGTAGAGCCCTTGCTCCCTCAACCAAACACGAAAAAGCCTTTCTAAAAAGAAAGGCTTGGGAGTGATTGATATAAGTGACCGTGGATTCGAAAATCGCTATGCGCTTCGATACAACTTCGTGAGTGAAAATTCAACATGACCAAGAACTTCAGCACAGGTATTACGACCATTTGCTGTGTCTATAACCATTTCGATCAATTCATCTCCAGCTTCATCCAACGTCATTTCGTGGCGTAAAATTGCAGACACATCGTGATCAATATGCTCACTCATTGTACGCACTGTTCTTGGGTTTCCGGTGATCTTAAGCACAGGCATAATTGGGTTGCCAATTACGTTACCTTGCCCCGTTGGGAATAGGTGAACCGCATAGCCACCAGCGGCTTGTAGAGTGTTACATTCTGCTGCGGCAGAAGAAGTATCCATAAAGTACAAACCAGGGCCTTTCGCTGGTGTTTCAGCTGGCTCTAACACGTCTACATACTGTGTTTTCTTACCGATTTTTTGCACGTTACCGAGCGCTTTCTCTTCAATCGTGGTTAAGCCACCTTCGATGTTCCCTTTCGTCGGTTGCGAGTCAGAAAGATCGTTTGTTTTCTCTGCCAGAATAAACTCGTTATAGGATGACCAAGTTTTCATAAACTTCTCGCCAGCTTCTGGCGTAGCCGCACGACCTTTAACAATCTGCTCGGCACCCGTGATTTCCGATGTTTCTCCAAAGCATGTTGTCGCACCCGCTTCGTTCATCTTGTCGATGAAGTTACCCACCGTTGGGTTAGCAGATAAACCAGACGTCGTATCCGATTCACCACATTTCACAGCGACCCATAAGTCACTAATTGGGCACTCTTCTCGGCTTAATGCTGTCGCATAGTGGACAAACTCTTTTGCCGTACGAGACGCCGCAGCCACAGTGTTAATGTCGCCGTTTTGCTCAATCGAAAACCCTTTTACTGGTTTGCCCGTTTCAGCAATGCCATCCACTACCTTCTGTGTCCAACCTGGCTCGATACCAATGACCACTACTGCGGCAACGTTTGGATTCGCCCCCGTTCCAATAATGGTTCTGAAATGCAAATCAAGATCGGCACCGAATTGCAAACGACCATATGCGTGTGGAATAGCGATGGTGCCTTTAATGTTATTGGCAACGGATTCACACGCTGCGTTTGAAATATCATCCAACGGAAGAATCAGTACATGGTTACGTACGCCCACTCGACCGTTTTCGCGACGGTAACCCATAAATGTATTACGTTTCATTTTTATCACTCCTTTGATTACCAGCGCTTGGTTTTAATATTGTGAACGTGAGCGTGACCGCCAGCAGAGATAGATTCCACGACTTTGCCCATGTCTTCGTTGTACTTGATAATGGTGTCGCCCACATCAAGATCCCTCAAAGCAATTTTGTGACCAAGGGGAATGTCATTCAGTGCGGTCAAAACGATCTCTTCATCGGTATCCATCATGTATCCGGTGACTTGCATGCCTTTTACAACATTCTCAACCACCATTACGCCCACGCTATCGTTTACATCGTGAACTAGGAAGTGTGTTTCGCTCATATCTCTGTCCTTAGTTGCGTTATTTAGACCACCTGAAAACCCTCTCTCAGGCATATGTTCTTATGACTTATTGATGTTGAGATCCAAAGTACCAATCGATTAATTTGCAATCAATAGGATTTTATATCTTATGTCTTATATAAGACATAAGATATACGGATAGAATTCATTTTAAATATTTATTATTCAATAACCTATTAACAAAAAATCTTAGAAATACGTCATCTACCCAATTTCAATAATCGTGATTTACTTCAAATTATCATTTTCATCCACATCAGTATGAGAGGATCAATGCTTGGATCATTGACTATCGCAACTTGCAATTGACGGTCTTTGCCCCAAAGTTAATCAGAGCTTCAAGTTTAAATAATGCCAATCGTTAGGAGATAAAGATGATCTCTACTCTATCTAAAATTTTTAAGCAGCTTACTGAAGGCAGCGATCTGAATTCAGGCGAATCGACCAACCCCAATTTGGCCATTGCCTCACTGTTTTTTGAAGTGTCTGGAGCTGATCACCACATTGATGAATCGGAAGAAAAAGCTACTTTGTCCATGCTAAAGAAAGTACTCGAAGTGGATGAAGCAGAAGCGAAAGCCTTATTGGATCAAGCTAAGAATCAGTCAAAAGATGTCTCTTCTCTCTATGAGTTTACTTCTCAACTCAGACACCTTGGTCAACCAGAACGCATTACTGTCATCAAAGCTTTGTGGGAGGTCGCATATGCCGATAAGCATTTGGATCCTCTAGAAGAATCCGTCATCCGAAAAGCGGCTGAATTACTTTATGTTGATCATAAAGATTTCATCAAGACTAAATTGGAAGTGACGGGAGATAGGTGATAGGTTCCCCCTGACTACGACGGGTTACCTAGAGGAACTTTTCAATCAATATTTCATCTATCAGCTTGCCACGCATTTTTGCATGGCTTTTTGCTGTCCCGATGACTTCAAACCCGTGATTTAGATACGTTGACAGCGCCCTGTCGTTGTCTCCTCTCACGTACGCAAACAACTTCTCGTATCCTTTATCTTTCGCTGAATAGAACGTCGCTTGAAACAATTGCTTTGCGATACCTTGCCTTCGAAATTGGCTATCCACGAAAGTACCGATTACACCAACATGATCGAATGCGTTAGTGTATACCCAAGTGACCTCAAGGTGCAGGATTCAGAGCCTCATATTCTGTTTCAATTCAAGGAAAAGAACGCAGCGGAATGATGAGTCCTTTCCAAGTTCTTTGACGAGGAAGTGAGGCAGAATATGGGCTCCCAAGGGCGAGTTTAACTGGCTTTCATACTGCGTTATCGATTCTTGATTTAGAACCACTAGATCTTCAAATCGATGCCTTGACTGAAAGCCAGTTAACTCTCGCTGAACCTAGCACCTTGAGGTTACTTGGGTATAAGTCGCAAAGGGCTCTACATTTTGAAAACCGACCACAGTATTGCACTTTTCTAATACCGCGACCTGAAACACACCGCGTGTTGGGAATTGTCGAATAAACGCTTCTTCTTCCTTCAGAGAAAAGGTTTTATCCAATATGGTGAAGCGCCCCTCTTCAATGATCGGATTCAGTATGTTGATGATGCCCAATGCGTCTGACACCTCTGCTTCCCTAATCACGATATTCAACGTTTCGTCACCTGCCAACTCACAACTCATGTTAAACCCATTACTTTGTATTTATGAGCCAATGGAAATAAGGTCTCTCCCCTTCCCATCGCTCAATGGTGGCACCCAACCCTACATAAAATTGATGAGCACGTTTATTCAACGGGCTTGCCGTCCACGAAATATGGGAAACGGAATGCTCTTCGGCGATTTCAAATAGGGTTTTCAGAATATGACGACCATATCCTTTAGACCGATGCTCTCCCACAACCAATAAATCGTCGAGCCAAACAGAAGGTGTGCCGCTAAATGATGAATACCGATAATGGTACAAAGCAAAACCCTTCACACGATTTTCTACCTCAAGCAAAATGGCGTGAGCAAAGGGTTGGGGACCAAATAGTGTTGATTCGATTTTGTCTACGGTTGTCGTAACTTCACCAGAGAATCCTTTCATCTGGCGATCAAATTCTGCTTTTTCCTTAATCAAATCAAGTAAGAGGCTGGCATCTTCTACTGTGGCTTTCCTTATCCGCACTCCGTTTCTCCTTCAATTTAATTGAATGTTTGGATATAAAGAGACTCGACTTTGTCGCGGGCCCATTGGGTCTTTCTTAGAAATTTGAGTGACGACTTTATCGATGGGTCATTGTAAAAGCAGTTCACATTAATCTCGTTATATAACCCATCCCAGCCGTAGTGCTCAACAAGCCGCGTGAGTATTTTTTCTAACGTGAGTCCGTGAAGTGGATTATTTGGTTGAGATTGAGTCATGGAGCGTTATTCCTATCAACATGCAGTCTGAAATGGCACAAAGAACGCATCATATCAGGCATTGAGTGGCTACCCACGCGTTTTGTTCAGCGCTCCAAGCTTTTATTTAACTCTCCAAGTTTTTATTTAACGCTCGAGCTTTTGTTTCGCCTTCGAAGCTTTGTTTCGCCTTCGAAGAAGTTGAACGAGAGCGTCATTGAGTAAAAAAAGCATCCGCGGGCAAACTCAGTGCGATTTCTTCGGTGACACCGTGCTCTTCTATGTATTGCGCAATTAAGTTGAAACCAACCCAATACCCAGCGTATTTAGGAAATCTTCCGTTATCGGTACCAAAGAAATATTCAGCAAAATTAAAGTCTTTGCTAGTCAGCTTAAGCTCCATTTCTTCAAGTAGATTGCGCCAACATACGTCTTCCATGCCAGTAAACAGTGATGGAATCACACCACCATTAAACCTTTGTTCGAAGTGACACGCTAACCCCTCGTAAACCAAGTTTTCAGCTAACGTATCTCCAGGAAGCCCCAACTTCATACGTTCGATATGGTTTACTTCGTGTGCCAGAACTGCCCCAAACTCTTTCGCAATGATGCTTTTGACGTCATCTCTGTCGGTATCCAACATGATTTCGATACGATAACGATTGATCGCCCATCCACCAATACCTGAGTTCGGTGCTTCCCCTTTTTCATAGGGGCTTAGCGTAACGTCGACATCATCCAAATCGAAATATTTGCATAATGGTTTAGACGCAAGGTGAAAGTAGCGTTCTAATTCTGTATCCAGACCATCAAGCTTTCCCGATGCATTTAAAATCGTTAGTTTCACCTAACACTCCCTTTCACTTTGCTTTGGTCATCACAAATCAAATTTGAATCCAAAAAGACTTGTTTAAGCCTTGATTTTGCTTTGTCGAAAATGGCTTGGTTGATCTCGGGAACTGTTTTGCTCTCCCACCCTTCACTCGGTAAATAGTTGGTGTAGCGCAACTCAACTTGAATGGCTTCAACATTTGGGTTATTGCAGTATTTTGCAGTGATATACCCTCCAGTGAATACATTGTTTAACTCAGTTTCAAAACCATTGCGTTCGAATGAGGTGTTTAGTTTCTCTAAAAATTCCGGTGAAGAGCTTTTTCCATGAACATTGCCTAAGCAAATATCACAGCTTAAAGGCCCCATAAAACTGTGTAAGTCAATTAGGTAGGCAACGCCGAATCGCTGTATAGCGCTTTTTATTAGTTCATCCAGTGCGGAATGATAAGGGAGATAAAAGGATTCGATTCTCTTAGAAACTTCAGAGGTAGAAGGTTTTACTCGGTATATCTCCTCCCCCCAAGTATTTCGCTCGTAAACGATGGCTTGTTTAAACTCGCCAAACGAATCTTTTTTTAGCTCTCTATTTAGGTCGACCACATATCGACTCATGCTCGTGGAAATGATGTTTACGTTATATTCATCGAGAAAATCATAAAGCTCATTCAAGTGCCAATCCATATTGGGTAGAGAGCGTCGACCTAAGTCTGACAAGTTGTTGAGTGCTTCTTCACACAGCTCGACACCGCTGTGAGGAAAGCTAAAGATATAAGGTGATGAAGGGTCTTTCTTTACTTTCAGCCAATGCAATTATTCACTCCTTGATGGTCATCCATCGAATAACTTGGTTGTATTGGGATGAGCGGAGACGCGGAGAAACCAGCCACCTCAAACTCATAGGTATTTAATGGCGGCAATCATACTCACACTCTGTATACACAGCTAATCACATCAAAAAGATTTATAGAAGTTTTGAGAAGCACATCGAAGAACTAAGAAATAGCGATTTCTAGCTAAGCTCAGAAAACAAAAAGCTTCTGCGCTGGATTGACGCAGAAGCTCTGGAGTACCGTTGCTATTGGGCAAATCAGCCAGCTATATAAAGCATCGGTAAGTCGAGTCTTAAATGTTAAGAGCCTGTCGACCTAGTCAGCAAAAACCAGTTTATTCTTGTCGAGATCCCTAACATACGCAGAAAAACGAGGACCACGCTGGTTTGGCTCTCCTTCACAAGTACCACCTAATTCAATGGCTTTTTCATAGAGCCTTTTTACTTCATTGGTGGATCCAACGCTAAAACCAACCATTGTTCCGTTTCCATTGGTGGCGGCTTCCTTATCAAAAGGGATAGCCACTGCAAACGCAAAGTCTTGGTTTTCATCTTGCCAGTAGGTCATTCTATCCGTCGCCAACACTTGGCTAAGCCCTGTATTTTCGAATAGCGAATCATAGAATGTGTTCGCGGCTTCAATGTTATTGGTTCCTACAACGAAATAGTTCATTTTCATAGCTTTATACTCTTCACTTATTTGAGAACCGATAATGAACCGTTTCCCTGACAGGGGGTGTCAGTAGCGATGGTTATCAACTCAAAAGTTATCAGCACAAGAAGAGTGGCTAAGATAATGAACTTACTGCAAGTGCTCGGTCATTTTCTGAATCTGTCGAAGACATGATCGCATCTGTATAACGTTGACCAACTACGAGCTGTTCGTTGATCATTTGGTCCAACATAACGAGCGTTTGTTCATCCAATACCAAATCGGAAGCGCCGATATTTTCTTCCATATATTGAATAGTTTTAGTGCCCGGAATGGGAACTAACGTTTTATTACCGTTCGAATCAGCTTGATTCGTCAACCATGCTAACGACAACTGTGCCATAGAGCACCCAAGTTGCTCCGCAAGCTTTTTAAAAGGGACCAACAGCTGTTTATTTTGTTGAAAAGCAAGCGGTTCAAAACGCGGTCTGGCGTTTGTACACCGAATATCATTGTCGGGCAATTGGGTGACATCCAATGCCTTACCTGTGAAGAATTGACGCCCCAAGGGAGAAAAAGGAACGAACGTAACACCTAAATCGGTGCAGGTTTGTAACAGGCGAAATTCCGGAGTGCGAGACCATAACGAGTATTCAGATTGAACCGCTGCAACAGCGTACTCCTTATGAGCTCGGCTTAACGTACTACTGGATATTTCAGACAACCCTATTTCTCGGATTTTCCCTTCACGAACTAAATCGCCTAAAGCACCAACGCTTTCTTCGATGGGTACATTGGGATCCAAGCGATGAAGGTAATAGAGATCGATAACATCCGTTTTCAATCGTTTCAGGCTGGCTTCACATTGCGCCTTTAACGTGTCAGGACGTCCGTCAATAATGGCTTTGCCTTGAGGGTCTTTAACAAACCCACATTTACTCGCCAGCACATATTCATCGCGTCGCGACCTGAGCGTTTCTCCAATCAAAGATTCGTTGTGACCTCTGCCATACATCGAAGCAGTATCCAAAAATCGATACCCCACATCGAGGGCTCGATTCAATAACTTCGCCGAGGTCGCGTCGTCTGCAGGACCATATCCCATAGACATGCTCATGCACCCTAACCCAATAGGTGACACATTCAATGATCCTATACGTCGCGTTTCCATACTCATCCTTGATTGATATTGCTGTTTATTTATTCGAGAGATTCAATAAGTTTTCAATTTGATCGAGTACCTTCATCGCAGACAACGCTTGATGAACGCTGGCATTGGGCTCTCTTTTTTCACGAATTGCCGCAAAGAACTCCCTGTCTTGCAATTCGATTCCATTCATTGATACATCGACATTTGAAACGTCGATCGGGTTTTCTTTACCATCAACAAGATCATCGTAACGTGCGATGTAAGTGCCATTATCACAAATATAACGAAAGAACGTGCCAAGAGGACCGTCATTATTGAACGAAAGCGACAGTGTACAAATCGCACCAGATTCTGTTTTTAGCCCAATGCTCATGTCCATCGCAATACCCAACTCTGGGTGTTTAGGCCCCTCCATCGCTTGAACTTGAACGATTTCTTCACCCGTTTGATAAGAAAATAGATCCACAGTATGGCAGGCATGGTGCCACAATAAGTGATCTGTCCAACTTCTTGGTTGCCCCAACGCATTCAAATTTTTCCTACGGAAAAAGTAGGTTTGTACATCCATTTGCTGAATGCTCATTTCACCCTGTTTGATTTTGTTGTGGACGTATTGGTGGCTAGGATTAAAACGGCGTGTATGCCCCGCCATCGCGATCAAACCTGTCTCGTTTTGCATCTGGCAGATGGATTCCGCATCCGCCAAAGAATCCGCCATCGGGATTTCTATCATCACGTGTTTGCCGGCTTTCATTACTTGCAAAGCCTGCTTAGCGTGAATTGGAGTTGGCGATGTAATAATGGCAGCTTCTACACCCGGCTGCGCGAGTGCCTCTTCTAGATCCAGTGTCCAATGCGCAACTCCGTATTTTTTTGCCGTTAATTCAGTACTTTCTTTTACGCCACCAGCAATACTTACGACTTCAACATCGTCTATGTTTTTTATAGCGTCGAGGTGTTTATGACCAAACGCGCCTTCTCCAACTAGGCAAATTTTCATTCTAACGTCCTTTTTTTGTTACGCGCTCAGCGGTATTTTCTAACAGCGTCATGGCATAGTGTGTGTTTGATATTGGGGCATGAGTAAATCGGTGAACTTCATCCACATTAGATTGCAGGGCGCCACGCATCACCAGCCACATAATGGCCTCTATGCCTTCAGAGCCAGTCTCTCGAATATACTCGGTATGCGGAATGTCCTTAATAGATTCAGGATCGTTCACAAATTGGTTTAACCAATTGATGTCGTAATCAACGTTAATTAAGCCTGCACGCTCTCCTTGCAATTGGTGTGACAACCCTCCCGTACCAAACACCACAACGTTCAGATCTTTAGGGAAAGATTCCACCGCTTTTCGGATTGCCTTGCCTAAGTTGTAGCAACGGTTGCCCGTAGGTTGTGGGTACTGCACAACATTAACAGCCAAGGGAATGACTTGGCATGGCCACGACTCGGGTTTTCCGTACATGATGGACAAAGGAACCGTCAAACCGTGGTCCACTGGCATTTCGTTAACAATGGTCATGTCGAATTCGTCGAGGATCAAAGACTCGGCTATGTGCCACGCCAATTCAGAGTTTCCCTTACACGCCGGTACCTTACGGGGCCCGTACCCTTCGTCGGCAGGTTGAAATTCGGGCGCGACCCCAATAGAGAAGGTAGAGATAGACTCAAGAGAGAACGCGGACGCGTGATCGTTATAAACGATAATGCACACATCTGGTTTTACTTGTTCCATCCATTCGCGAGCTGGTTGAATACCATCAACAAAGGGCTGCCAATAGTCACCAGTCATTGTGTTGTTGTCCATTGTGGCGCCGACCAATGGGATATGCGAAGTGCCTACCCCTGCAATAACTTTAGCCATTTTGATTCCCCTGTTCTTTTTTACTGCGGTTCCCCTTTATTGAGCGTCCGCCGTCTAGCATCATTTGCCTAAACTCTTCGACCGTCATCTCGGTTCCCGACATCGCGGCACCGGCATGTTGCATGGTCAGCCCATCGAAAATGGCCAGTTTAAAGGTGTAATAAATGTTGCCACCTAACTTCAGCATTTCTAGCCATTCTCGGTTCAGTACGGCTTGCTTTTGTTCTTCCGTCAAAGCGTATTTATTGACGTAAGCTTGCTCATCCTTTTCAAATTCATCGCGATTTTCTTGCTTGTTCAAAGACATACAAAACATGTTCAAATGGTAGCCTTTTCGCGATTGTTCACCATCAAATACATAAGTCCCTGGAATGTCGTCGTAATCACGCTCGTCTCTCATAACAAACCCACCTCTTTTAATCGATTGTCCAGTCGAGAAAAAACCTGCCGAACATTCCCGGACAATATTTTTTGTTTGTTTTCTTGCGATAAACTTGAGCCGTCAATGTAGCGCTTCGTATCATCAAAATAGTGACCCGTCTTAGGATCAATACCTCTGACCGCGCCCAACATTTCTGAAGCAAAGAGAATGTTTTCTATTGGTACCACCTCATTGAGTAAGTCGATGCCTTCCTGATGGTAAACACACGTATCAAAGTAAATATTATCTTTGATGAACTCCTCTAATGGTTGAAGCCCAAGCATATCGGACAGGCCTCTGAAACGTCCCCAATGGTAGGGAACGGCGCCTCCCCCATGGGGAATAATAAATTTCAAATCGGGGAAATCTTTAAACAGTGTTTTTGATTTCATCAACTGTTCAAAAGCCACCGTATCTGCGCCCAAGTAATGCGAGCCTGTTGTATGGAAGCAAGGGTGACAACAACCACTCACATGGATCATGGCAGGCACACCCAACTCCGACATTTTCTCGTAGATTGGGTAGTAATAGCGGTCATCCAGCGGCGGAGCGGTCCAATGCCCTCCTGAAGGATCTGGGCTTAAGTTACAGCCCACAAACCCCAATTCTGTTACGCAGCGTTCCAGCTCTGCTGCACTGGCTCTTAAATCGGAGTTCGGCGATTGCGGCAATTGCGCTGCGCCAATAAAGTTCTTGGGATAGAGCTGCGTAATCCGATAAATCAGATCGTTACAATGCTCACTCCAATATTTACTGGTCGTCTGGTTCCCAATGTGGTGACCCATCCAGCTAGCACGAGGCGAGAATATCGTAACGTGAGAACCACGTTCAGTTTGAAGCTTTAACTGCGCCCCTTCTAAGCTTTCGCGTATTTGATCATCACTGATTTCTACTATGCCTTTTACATGCTCAAAAAGTGGATCTTCCGCGAGCTCTTTTTTCTGCTGTTCTCGGTAATCGCCGAGCTCACTCGGTGCCGTGGTGTAATGTCCATGACAATCAATCACTAACGCATTTTCATTCATTTCAGATCCTCCAATGAATCTAAGTATCGGAATCCAACCGCTTCCAATTTGGGACGCATGTTATACATATCCAAACCCAGTACGCCGCTCGCCAATTTTTGACGTTTTTCTTCTTCGTTTGCCTCACGCTGCTGGGCGGCTTCTAACGTGGTTTCTGCCAACTGTTGAGGAACGACACAAACCCCATCGTCATCAGCGACCACCACATCACCGGGCATCACCATTTGACCACCGCACACAATCGGAACATTGACCGAGCCGAGAGTATTTTTGACCGTTCCTTTAATCGATACCGCCCTTGACCAAACTGGAAAATCCATTTCTTCAAGGTCTCGCACATCGCGAACACCAGCATCAATAATTAATCCTTTCACCCCTCTGGCTTGCGCCGAGGTCGCTAATAAATCGCCAAAGTAGCCATCATCGGAAGACGATGTCGTACCGATCACCAAAATATCGCCCGGTTCACAGAGCTCTATCGCAACATGAACCATCCAATTGTCACCGGGTTGAGCCAAAATGGTCACTGCACTGCCTGAAATCCTTGCACCTCTGTATATGGGCCTTAATTCCGAACTGAGGTGCCCGATACGCTCCTGCGCTTCATGGACTGTTGCTGCTCCGCACTGCCCTAACGCTTCAATAGTTTTTTTATTCGCTCTGTTGATATTTCTTACTGCGACGCCTTGTATTAAATGGGTCATCGTTTCAATCCTCAAATCCGTAGAGTCGCGCTGGGTTATCCACTAAGATTTTCTTTTGAGTGGCTTCATCTCTCGCGATCAGTGGCACTAAATCCAATAAATCGGCGTCATTAGGCATGTGTTTTTTGATGTTTGGGTGTGGGTAATCCGTTCCCCACAGAATGCGGTCAGGCGCTAACTCAACTAAGCCTTGGGCATACGGAATGGCATCGTAAAAAGGAGGAGAAACTGCAATTCTTTCAGAACCACACACCTTTACCCACCAATTATCTCGCTGCATGAAATCCAGCAAAATTTGATACGCCTTCTGCCCTACTCCTCCACTGGTTGGCACTCGCCCCATGTGGTCAACAACAATTTCCATGTCTATCTGATTGAAAAAAGATTCGTATTGGATCATGTCTTCCGCATTAACATGAATCACCAAATGCCAGCCAAGTGGCTTAACCCTATCTAGGACAGTTTGCATTTTTGCTAAATCTGGAGCGCCACCTAAGTGCCGAACAAAGTTAAACCGCACTCCTCGAACTCCGCCGTCATGTAAGTCTTGGAAATCATTTTCAGAAAAGGTGTCGTCCGCAATGCAAACTCCTCGATAGGCACCGTTACTGCTTTTAATGGCATCCAACATGGCTCGGTTATCTGTTCCGTGACAACTTGCTTGAACTAACACGGCTCGTTCCACTCCCAGAGTGTCATGAACTCGTTTAAGGGCATGCTTGTCGGCATCGGGTGGCCAATACATTGATGTCATCGCATAGGGAAAAACATCGTGTGGACCAAATACATGGCAATGGGCATCACACGATTTAGGAGGCGCTTTAAACCTCGGCACACGTGTATTGTTGTCTGGTGCCATACAACTGGGTTTATTCATGCTCAATTCTCCTTTTCATGCCAAGATTTCCTTCTCACGCCAATGCGTTCTTTTCCAATTATCCATTTGATTTCCTTTGGTCCTTCTCAATATGGCGCTGGATAAGCAATGCCTTTGCTCAAAACCCTTGCAGTCCGAACTAAACCCACTTGATTGATGCGACCATCTTCATCGGTACTCAGTTCGACTGAGAATTCTCCGGTTGGGTGCTCAACCGAAACGGTATTAACAGATTGAGGCAAACTGAGCGGTGTCATAGGTTGAGCAACCGAAGACGGCAGCATGCATGCCGTGGCGACAGATACCGCCCCCAATACGCCAATGGCGGTGTGGCACGTATGAGGGATAAAGGTCCTCGTGTGGATGTGACCACCCGAAATCGGCTTTGAAACTAAGCTCATTTTGGGTACCACTTTGTTTGTGACATCCCCAAGGTTCATTGCTTTGCCGGCCAGCAAACGAATGGCTTCGAGTTTTGATTTCAACTCTGAATCCTGATTCAAAGCCTCCACACTTTCATAACCTGTACACCCGACATCTTTTGCTTGAATGACCACCACTGGCATTCCATTGTCAATGCACGTTGTGGGTACGCCATTAAACACATCGACTGCATTTCCCGTAGGGAGAAGCGCGCCACATACCGAACCAGCCACATCTTTGTACTGGCAAATAACTGGAGAAGCCGTTCCTGGAACGCCATCGATTTTGGTGTCGCCTTGGTAGGTCAAGGTCGCGTTCGGCGTCTCCAAAATAAGGTCGCAGTAATGGTGGCTGTTGAGCATTTTTACGCGAACCGTAGTTGTCTCTTCCGCTGCGCTAATCAAGCCGCTTTCGAGAGCAAACGCCCCAACACCAGACAATATATTTCCGCAATTGGGGGACGTATCTACTCGGTTTTCTCCCAACACAACCTGAGCAAAGAGGTAGTCGACATCTGCGAGCGGATCATCCGACAAACAAACAATCGCAACCTTACTAGTTAGTGGGTGCGCGCCGCCAAGCCCATCGATTTGGCGGTGATCTCGCCCCACAATATCGAGTATGAGTTGGTCTCGTTCCTGTTCATTTTCGGGCAGGTCTTTGGCAAGAAAATACAGCCCTTTCGAACTGCCACCACGTATCTGCATATAAGGGATCCCGTGCACTCTATTTCTACCTTGTACTCTGAATGAGTATTTAGATTAATCGCCATCACATCAGGAATAAATTCAACTTTTTCACAATTTATTGTACATTTGTAACGTTTTGACCATTTAATCAACAATTTTTCACAGAGGCACCATGTCCGATATCCCCCACTATTTTCTTTACGGTGAAGCCGTCCCCTCTAACGCTTTAGCCTATTTTGATATCGCGAGGCTGGAGCATTCTTTACCGAAACATAATTGGGAAATTCACCCTCACCGCCATGACAATTTGCATCAGTTGCTGATTTTAGAAAAAGGCAAAATGCTGGCCCAAGTCAGAGACTTGTCAGTAGAAAGAGAAGAGCACTGTCTGTTATCGATCCCCCCCAAAGAAGTGCATGGATTTGTGCACCAACCTAACGTCGAAGGTTACATTGTCACAATTTCTCAACCCTTTCTTATGCAGCTATTCAATGAAAAAGAACGGGAACTCTTTCCTCAGTTGTTCCGCGAATCATTAGTGGTTCAACTGGAGCCTGGTAGCCAGCATTCAAAAGAAGCGATGTATCTCACTCAGCAATTAATCAAGGAATATCATTCGTCGGATGCAGCCCAAGAATCCATGATTGGGGGCTATCTAAAAATATTGCTGTTATTGATACATCGTTCTCTCAAACCCAACCAAATTTCTGACGTGGGTCTCGATTCTAAAATTGTCGCATACGAGGCATTTATGGCGCTGGTAGACGAACACTATTTAGAGCATTGGAGTGTTAGCCAGTACGCAGATGAACTTGGTTTAAGCGCCGGCAGACTCAATCGATTATGTCAACGATTCGCCGACCAACATGCGTTGCAGTTGATTCACGAACGCCTTATCACCGAAGCCAAAAGACAACTTATCTACACACAGCTTTCTGCGAAAGAGATCGGCTATAAACTCGGCTTTGAAGATCCCGGTTACTTCTCGCGCTTTTTCCGTCGAGTCAGTGGAATGCCACCAAAACAATTTCAGAAAAAAGCGCGAGAGCAGAGAGACATTACGGAATAAATGCTTATGCCCAAGTGACCTCAAAATAGTCATCCTTGGTAACCGAATAGACGCGGTAAAAATAGAATTAAGTCCGGGAAGAAAATCATTACGGACAAAGCGCCTAACAACATAATAATAAAAGGGACGACTTGTCTAATAATGCCGGCTAATGGAATGTCGGTTGTGCCGTTAATCACAAACAGCAATATCCCATAAGGAGGCGTAATTAAACCAATCATCAAATTTACTATCGTCACAACCCCAAAGTGAACGAGATCGATTCCTAATTCACGGCAAGCAGGAATAAACAGAGGAACAATCACCAATATGACGGTCGTGGCATCCAATAAGAATCCCAGTAACAAATAGATGAGATTAACCAACAACAAGAATGCAATTGGAGATAAATCCAATGCTGAAATCACACCAGCAATCTGAGTCGGTACGTTTTCAGTAGCAATAATATAGTTAAAAATCAATGCCGACCCTATGACCAACCCCACCGACGCAGAAGAATAAGCACTCTCTTTAATCGCATGGTAAAGCTCCTTAAAACTTATCGATCTGTACACGACTGCAGCCAATATTAGTGCATAAGCGGCTGCAACAGCGGCTGCTTCCGTGGGCGTGGTAACCCCCCCATAAATGCCGTATAACAGGATCGCTGGCATCATCAAAGTCGGCAATGCTCGCCAAGTGATCTTGGGTAAATCCTTAGTCGGGGTTTTGGGCTCCATCGGAATATTCAAACGCTTCGCTTGAACGGTATTCATGATCATAAGCGCTACCCCCATCATCAGACCCGGTACCAAACCCGCTATAAATAGGAAACCGATAGAGGTATCTGATACCAAGGCATAAATCACCATGGGAATAGATGGAGGAATGATAGGGCCGATGGTGGCCGAAGCAGCCGTTATCGCCGCGGCGTAACTCGGCGGGTAACGCCCGTCTTTGGTCATCATATTGATGATTACGCGCCCTATGCCGGCCGCATCTGCAACCGCGGAACCTGACATACCAGAAAAGATAAGGCTAGACACAATATTAACGTGACCAAGCCCCCCTCTGAAATGCCCAACAATGGCGACACAAAATTGAAGCAGTCGGTCTGAAATGCTGCCTGCATTCATGATATTCGCAGCACAAATGAATAGCGGAACAGCCAGCAAGATGTAGCTACTGTAAAACCCTTGAATAATTTGCTCGCCCGCTAAAGCGAGGTCTTGCCCACTAATAAAAAGATAAACGATAGCGCCAATCAGCATGGAATAAGATACAGGGGCGCCAAAAGCGGCCAGTAACAAAACCGTTACTAGGCATAAGCTCAACGAGATACTCATGATTACAACCTACTTTTCTCTTGTTCTTCTTTGCGCTTGGGGTTTATTAGCGTATATATCGCCCAAGAGTATCGAATAATTATCACGGCTAGGAATACGCCATAAATACTAAACACGTAATCCAATCTAATTTTCAAAATGGCGCTCTTTTTAATCTTATAAAAAGTAATGTAATCCCAAGTAGGTGCTAGGCTGATTCCAAACCCTACAATGATCCCAAGAGCGGCCAAAAAGAACATCGCTCTTTGTATTTTTTTGGGGGCGCTGAGATACAAAATATCGAAACGAATATGGTCGCTGCTTTTTAGACAAAATGCCCCTGTCCAAAAAATGAGCCACAGCCAAAGAGTGAGACAGAGTTCTTCTGACCACCCTAATGGTTCGTTCAACGCATATCGCGAAAATATCTGAGCGCAAAATATGATGAACATAGCGGCTAACATTGTAACCGCGATGCCATCAGCTGCTTTTTTCAGCCAATTCCAGATAGTCATAAATTCAAAGCTTTATAGTGCGTTGATCTTTTCAAGAAGACCTTCAGGCCAAGTTTTTGAAAAGTCGGAGTTTAAGTAAGTACTTTGAACTTGTTTACGAAATGCCTCCACATTGGGCGTGTACACTTTCAAACCCTGATCTCGGAAAAAGTCTGCCAATTCATTTTCCAATTGCAATTGCTTTTGACGTCCAAACTCTGCAGTGGCTTCTGCTGCCACTAGCAATTTCGCTTGCTCCTCTTTCGAGAATTTATTGAACACTTTATTGGAAATGGCTAAGTAGTTCAGATCCACTAGGTGACTGGTTAGTACGATTTGCTTTGTCACCTCATAGAATTTAGCGTCTTTCGTGGTTGGTAACGGATTGTCCTGACCGTCAACGGCTCCCGTTTGAAGCGCGGTATAAACTTCAGTAAACGACATTGGCGTTGGGTTGGCACCCAATGCTTTGCCTAAAAATTGCCACGCATCGGATCCTGGCATGCGCAGTTTCACCCCTTTCAAGTCGTCTGGCGTTTGGATTTCAGTATCGGTACGCAGATTCAATTGACGTCGACCCATGTACATAACCGTCAAGAGCTTAACGTTTAGTACGTCTTCCACTTTCTCTTTGAAATCATCCATGAAATCAGCATTGAATACCGCCACTTGGTGAGCGGCATCTCTGTGCATGTAACCCGCAGAAAAGATAGAAAACTCAGGAATAAACTCAGCCAGCTCTTGCGCCGACGTAATGGTCATGTCCAAGTTTCCTCGCGCAATTGCTTCTAACTCTGTGCCTTGTTTAAACAATGAGGCATTCCAATGCGGTTCAAACGTCGCAAAATCAGAAACTCCAGGACCAAACTTTTCTAACAAAGCCACAGCACGTTGATCCGTTTCTGAGCTCGTCGCCGATAAGCGCAATTTAACATCAGATGCATTTGCAATACTGGTTGCGGACAACGCAACAGTCATCGCAACTGTCGTAAAGGCTTTTTTAAACTGGCTTGCAACATTGTTCATTTTCATTATGACACACTCCTTTGTGTAAAAAGACCAAACCAAATGGTCAGCCTCAAAGTGGGCATTAACAGGTTTACACACATTAACGCCTTAATCTCTGATCAATAATTGCACGATTTTTTCACCTCGCACAACCCTTAATGTTAATTTTGTAGATTATTTGTTAAAACATCACTCATTTTTAAAAATAGGTGACAAAAATGATTTGACATCGATAAATGAAAAACTCATAAATATAAGCAGTCACCCCAAAAATCGATCTTAATCGTGTGTTACTGTAAAAATAGTAGATAGCAATAGCGCGCTTTGATAGGAAACCGAATGAATCTTTATGAAACCTTGCGTAACGATATTTTGATGGGTGCTTTCGAGCCCGGTAGCAAACTTAAAATGGATACGTTGAAAGGCCGTTATAACAGTGGTGTGAACGTGTTAAGAGAAAGCTTAGCAAGGCTATCAAGCGAGGGGCTTGTTGAGGCAGAAGGTCAAAAGGGGTTCAGTATTGCCAGCGCTTCAAACGAGCGAATGAACGAGTTGACTCGCCTTAGAGTCTTGCTTGAAAGCGATGGGGCAAAGCAGTCTTTCTCTAATGGTGGAATGGAGTGGGAAAGTAATCTGGTTGCCGCTCACCATAAACTTTTGCACGTTGAACGAAAGATGCGAGAGGATATCGAAGAACATTTTGGAATGTGGCATCAATGCGATTACGAATTTCATGCGGCATTGATTGCGGCTTGCGGATCAGAGTTACATATCCACTACCATAAGCAGATTTATGACCAATTTCGTCAATTTGTGGTTGTTGAATTAAAGACCAATGGTTTCCGCGGTACCGATATAGTAGATGAGCATGAATCCATTATGGAAGCAGCGCTCAAAAGAGATTTCAACGTATGCCAGGAAGCCATTGAATCGCACTTATTTGGTTTCGTTAATCGCTTAAAAGTGTCCGAATAACACGTTCAAAACGGGGACTAACGCCAAATACAGAGTCATGAAAACATTAATAATACCGAAGGGGGTGAGCAACCCTAAGTAGGACGATAGTTCTTCCCCTTCAAATTCAAGATTGGTTCTTTGACTATTCCCGAAAAGAACCAACCTACCCTCTAATAAAATGTATCACTCTACGTGAGGGTTTCGCTCATCTAAAGAAATTGCCAATACAAGGATGGCCTGTTTGCCCATGGAAAAAATTAATATTGCTGTTGTCGGAGCCGGGCTCATTGGAAAGAGTCATATTAAGTTATTAACATCTGACAATTCGAATTACGCTTTG
The DNA here is from genome assembly GCF_002835515.1 of Vibrio sp. vnigr-6D03. Taxonomy (NCBI): domain Bacteria; kingdom Pseudomonadati; phylum Pseudomonadota; class Gammaproteobacteria; order Vibrionales; family Vibrionaceae; genus Vibrio; species Vibrio sp. vnigr-6D03. The sequence continues at coordinate 18,344 of NZ_PIZL01000021.1, read as the reverse complement.
TTTGCGATTGTTGACCCTACCGATGAAGGGCGCGAGCTTGCTAAGAGTCTCGGTGTCCCTTGGTACAGTAAGCTTGAGACAATGTTCAGTAATTCGGATTCCAATTCCTCCGAACGCTCTAAAAAACCTGATGGTGTCATTCTGGCTACGCCAAATCACCTTCATGTAGAACAAGCTATCGCCTGTTTAGAAGCGGGGATACCTGCCATCATCGAAAAGCCGGTGGCTCACTCTCTTTCAGAGGGAGAACGCTTGTATCGCATTGCTCAAAATTACTCTACCCCCCTGCTTGTCGGTCACCACCGTATGCATAGCCCTATTATGCGTAAAGCAAAAGAGCTCATAGATTCTGGTTCATTGGGGGCGACTGTTGCCGTGACAGGCAGTGCTCTTTTTTACAAGCCCGACGATTATTTTGAACTAGGGACTTGGCGAACCAAAATCGGAGGAGGTCCTATTCTCATCAACATGATTCATGAAATAGGTAATCTTCGATATTTGTGTGGGGAAATTTCTTCAGTACAAGCTACGGCTTCTAATACACACCGTGGATTTGAAGTTGAAGACACCGTTGCTATCGTATTTTCTTTTTCCAACGGCACGCTGGGCACATTTATTCTTTCGGACACGGCAGGATCGGCTCGAAGCTGGGAGCAAACCGCACAAGAGAACAAATCTTACGCTACCTACCCCGATGAAGATTGTTACCACATCGCTGGAACTCACGGGTCGCTTTCCGTTCCCACCCTCAAGCTAAAACGTTACTTGAAGGATGAAGATCGATCTTGGTGGAAGCCTTTCGAATGTAGTGATGTGAAATTAGAAAGAACAGATCCCTTGGAAGCTCAGCTCCACCACTTTTGTAACGTGATTCGAGGCTTAGCTGAACCTTTGGTGAGTGTCCATGATGGTGTTCAAAATTTACGTGTCACCGAAGCCATCGTTGAGGCGGTGAAAAGTGGAGAGAAAGTGTTTATACAAACACCGCCTTTTCAAGACCTAGAATCTGCTCAAGGAAGAAAATAATGTCCTCTATATTCGTAATCAATGGTCCTAACCTCAATCTTCTCGGTCAACGGGAACCTGAACAATACGGTAATTCTACGTTAGATGATGTAGAGGCACTTTGTCATCAAACCGCTAAAGAGCATGGTGTAACCATCAAATTCATGCAAAGCAATCATGAAGGTGTGCTTATTGACTGGTTTCATGAGGCGGGCATTGGTGTAAAGAACGGCTCAATTCTGGGCGTTGTCTTTAACCCCGGCGCTTTTACTCATACATCGGTGGCGTTGCATGATGCTATTAAAGGCACTCAAGTCCCCACCATCGAAACCCATATTTCTAATGTCCACGCTCGAGAGGCTTTCAGAAACCACTCTTATATTTCCCCTGTAGCAAATGGAATCATCGTAGGGTTTGGCATTCAGGGGTACGCATTAGCCATCAAAGGGTTAATTCATCAAACAAAGGGGTAATGGTGATGCTTTATTCTATTGCGACGATTTGTCTTTCAGGATCATTAAGGCAAAAAATTGAAGCCAGCGCCAAAGCGGGATTTCGTGGAATTGAAATTTTTGAAGCCGACTTGATCAACCATAACGGTTCAATAAAAGAAATTCGCTCAATGCTTGATGATAACGGGCTTAGTGTTGTTGCTTATCAACCATTGAGAGATTTTGAAGGCTTACCTGCACCGTATCGTGATCGTATCTTTCAGCGAGCCAATCAAAAGTTCGACATTATGGATGAGCTTGGAACCGATCTTCTTATGGTTTGCAGCAGTTGTTCACCACATGCTTTAGGTGGAATTCAAAGAGCTGCCGACGACTTTAGTGAACTTGGATCTATCGCGGAGAAAAGAGAGAAGCGAGTCGCCTATGAAGCTCTCGCATGGGGTAAGCATGTCTTTGATTATAGAGACTCCTGGGAAATTGTTCGCCGAGCCAATCACGAGAAAATAGGCGTTTGTTTAGATACGTTCCATATTTTCTCTAGAGGGACCGAAATTGATTCTATGCTGAACATTCCAGGGGAAAAGATTTTCCTAGTGCAAGCCGCCGACGCTCCGCGCCTGTCTATGGACCACCTGAGTTGGAGTCGACATTTTCGCTGCTTCCCCGGTCAAGGAGAGCTTCCCCTAGATCAATTTATGAAAAATCTTCACGCTACAGGATATGACGGTCCATTTTCTCTCGAAATTTTTAACGACCAATTTCGATCAAGTTCTCCAGAAAAAACCGCTATTGATGGATACCGCTCCTTGGTTTTTGCCAACAATAGAAGTGAAGACATTAAGGCATCTAAGCCAGCCAATAGACAAGATCATGTAGCCGGAACTAATGTGCTTCCATCAAGTTCATTATTGCCCAAAACACTTCCGCCTTCTGAAGTCCAATTTATAGAGTTCGCCCTTAATATCAAAGAGCGAGAGGCGCTTACGTTACTGCTCGGTAACCTAGGGTTTTACCACGCTGGAACTCACAAGAAGAAGAACGTAGAACTATGGCGTCAGGGAAGTATTAACCTAGTCATGAACCTTGAACCTGATAGCTTCGCACAGCAATACCACCAAAAACATGGCGCCTCTGTTTGTGCTGTTGGGTTAACTTGTACCGACGTTCCTCAATTGCTTGATCGCGCCAATAAGCTCTGCTACCAAATTCACGGTAATACGGGCTCTGACACGCACGGGATACCAGCCATTCAAGGCCCCGGAGAAAGCTTAATTTATCTGGTTGATGAATCTGACCAACCCGCTCATTGGGAGCGAGAGTTTGAATGGAATGAGCCTGCCGAGCTACAAGCGTATCTAACGGCAATTGACCACATCGCCACCACCATGCCCTATGAAGAAATGTTGCATTCTATCCTGCTGTACCGCGCTATGTTTAACATGGTTGGCTCACCGAGCGTCAGCCTGACAGACCCGAGCGGGTTAGTGAAAAGTCAGGCAATGCAAACACCGGACAATCGAGTTGCCTTCACACTCAATAGCTCGCAAGCCTCGCGTACAGTCTCTAATAAAATTATGGATACGTACGCCGGAACAGGGGTAAACCATATCGCATTCAGCACTCGAGATATTTTCGCTATGGCTGAAAAGTTAGCGTCTCTCAATGTAAAAACGATGCCGGTTACTGATAACTATTATGACGATCTCGCCACGAGATTCGGTCTGTCTTCGGAACAATTGTCACTTATGAGGCGCTTTAATATCCTTTACGATGAAGACGAGCACGGTGTGTTCTATCAACTGTACTCGGAGCTCTTTGAAGGGCGATTCTGTTTCGAAATTGTTCAAAGAGATGGGTACCGGGGTTTTGGTGCGCCTAACTCGCAAATCAGAATGACCATGCAGGCGAAAGAGCTAGAGTCTCTTTAACTCTATCGGTATTCCTTTCTTTGCCTTTTACACGTCGCGTATATAAAACGGCTTATTCACCAATAAGCCGTTAATCTCACCCAAAAAGAGCAAACTTCACCTCTGATATTCCCTAATTCAAACGAAGTGATCTTTTGAGTGGAAACGAGAATATGCCCAAACCACCGATTTATCCCTCTAGTGTTGGCCGTCGGCTAGAAGTGTTTATTAAGTACGTACTGAAACCAACGTTTCTGCAGCCAACCTTCCAAGGGCATCTGCGGCCAATGGGCTTGCTCCTGTAATTAACAAGCGATCACGACAAACTGTATTGTCAGCTTTACTATTCGCTAACTCCACGCCTAAACCTTTTAACTTCTCACTCAATCCCCAGGGCATCTTACCCGGTAAGTAGCCGATCATCGGTGTTTGAGCATCAACTGAATCAGGGAAAACTGCCATTTTATACCCCTGATATAAAAACTCAGAACCATTCATATGAGTAGATAAGAAAGCAGCTGGACCATGACAAATAGAAATTGTAAAAACATCATTGTCGTGTGCCCAATTTAGAACAGTACCAACACGTTTATCTTCTGGGAGACCCAACATTGCACCATGACCGCCAGGGATGAATACGGCTGCATATTCTTCAACGTTCAATCCACTGTTGACCAATTCAGCCAGACTAATGGGGTTTTCCAATTGTTCTTTGTATTCACTGTAAATAGAATTTACGTGCTCATCTTTATGGGGAAATGCCCACATTTCTATGATCGCGGGCTTACCATTAGGCGTAGATATTTCAAACTCATAGCCTGCATTTCTAAGATGCAGCATGGGTACTAGAGTTTCAACAGGGTGATTACCAGTCGAAAAAAGCTTCCCGTTTTTCATTTCCATATTTTTTTGCTCGGTCGCCAAGACTAAGATTTTTCGCCTTGATCCGTCTACAGGGCTGTATTCAACTTCTTTGTAATCGGTCTTGTCAGCAGTTGCAATTTTCAAAGCAACCTTTGAAGGTGAATATGAACCATCCGATTCTAATTTTGGTGCTAACCCTAATAACTTCTTAAACACAATTCGCATCCTTTCATTATGTTGATAGCTAGATATTAGCCCAGTAAATTCAACCGACAAAGCTAAGCTTTAAAAATCTGATTGACTGTTTTTTTAGACTACTTGCTGAGAGAGCCTCAGAGTGAACTATTCCTCTTAGCTGGACGTATAGAAAAAACTAAACATTAACGGAGTTATTCATGTTTTCTTTTTTTAAGAGCAACCCAGCTAAGAAACTCAAAAAAAGACACTCAATGCTGCTTGAACAAGCTATGCACGCCCAAAGAAACGGTGATATTAGAACTTACTCGCAACTAACAGCTGAGGCAGAAGAAGTTTTTCAAGAAATTAAGAGTTTGAGTCCTTCAAAAACCTAACGCCAAGATAAGGTTCCAGTCACCCTTTAACCACGTAAAATTTTGAATTGTATTACGGATATTTCGGTTTGATGAAACATAAAACGCTTTACTGGTTTACTCATGATTTGAGACTTCAGAACAACGAATTATTACAACTTGCCCTACAAACTTCTGAACAAATCACTTTCATTTACATTTTTGATGAGCAGTTGGTTAATTACGTACAATTTAATTCGCACGCCATCGGTAAACAACGTTTGCAATTTATTCATCAAGCCTTGGAGCAATTGCAGCAAGATTTGGCAGAGTTCGGTCACGATTTAATAATTTTGAAGGGTAGTTCTAAATTACTCATAGCGCAGTGCGTTGAAAGTTTGCATATATCGCAAATAGCTATCGCAAAACAAATAGGCTGGTATGAAACAAAGTTATACCACCATATTGTTAGCACATTACCTAAACTAGCTTCTTTAACGCATTGGCAACACACGCTTTTTGATCAACAGCCAGCCCGTAGTTCGAGTGACTTAACTACATTTTCAAAATTTAGGAAGTTGGTTGAAAAGCAACAGGTACACAATATTAGGGTGCCGATGGTAAAGGTTAATCTGGCAGATATTGCCCCACTCAAGCTAAACAAACTTTTAAAATCATTACATCAGGAATCGGCCTCAGACTTATCTGGATCTGATAGCAACATTACGCACTGCGAATTTTTAGCTGGAGAACAAGCTGCACTTACGCATTTAACCGATTACCTTCAATCAGGTGCTGCAAATACCTACAAATTAACCCGTAACGAATTAGACGGTTGGTCCAACTCCACTAAATTCAGCCCATATTTGGCAATTGGCAGTCTTTCACCTTGCCGTATCTGGCATGAAATCAATGAATTTGAAGCACAGCAAGGTGCTAATGAGTCGACATATTGGATAAAATTCGAGTTACTGTGGCGAGAATTTTTCCAGTGGTCGGCTTTTGATTTATCTGAACAATTATTTAGTTTTCAAGGAAGTAAAAAAACTAAACCACTCACAAGTTTTTTTGCTGAACGCTTTAAAAAATGGTGTTTGGGTAACACCCCCTTCCCTCTAGTCAATGCGTGTATGAAACAGCTAAACGCAACAGGTTATATGTCAAACAGAGGCAGGCAAATAGTTGCTAGCTGTTTGATTTATGACTTAGGCATAGACTGGCGCTATGGTGCAGCGTATTTTCAACAACAGCTGTTAGATTACGACGTCGCTGCGAATTGGGGGAATTGGCAATACATTGCTGGTGTAGGGGCAGATCCTAAAGGCGGTCGTCATTTTAATTTAACGAAACAAACACAACAGTATGATCCTCATGGGCATTTCGTGAGTCAATGGTGCACCTCGGAAGTGGTTACAACTTTAGACTCGACAGACATGGTGGATTGGCCGATTAGCGGTACTGTGGAGTAAAACAATTATGTCCATTGCCGTTGTCTGGTTAAAGCGCGATTTAAGGCTCACAGATCACCAACCACTATTAAATGCTGTTTCAACTGGTTTACCGGTTTTGCTGGTGTATTGTTTTGAGCCGCTCCTAATGTCTGATCCACATTATCGCCCGAGGCATTGGCAATTTGTGGCTGAGTCATTACGCGACATGCAAAGTAAACTTCCCCAAGGTGCTCTATTTTGCTCCATGCAATCTGCGCAACACACCCTATCTCAATTACATGAAAAGTTTGGGATTAAATACATATTTTCTCATCAAGAAGTCGGGCTTGAAAACACGTTTGCTCGTGACCGAATGATCGCTCAATATTGTAATAGTGCAATGATAGGGTGGCACCAGGCTCCCTTTGGAGCGGTAGTGCGCGGTTTAACCAATAGAGTGAATTGGGATAAACATTGGCAACAAATGATGAGAGCAGAACAAGCCAATGTTTCATTAGAGCAAGTGAATTGGTTTACGGAGCACCAGTTAAATTGCGATTTGAAGGCGATGTTTAAGCAACTACCTACTGAACAAGGTGAGTTTCAACAAGGTGGTGAGAGCAAAGCGCAAACTACATTGAGGTCTTTTTTTCAATCACGAGGTCAGGCTTATGCATATAGCCTTTCGAGTCCACTAAGCAGTCAAATTCACTGCTCTCGACTCTCTGTATATTTGGCTTGGGGCAATCTAAGCCTAAGACAAGTCTATCAAACCGTTCTGGAACATTGGCAATTGAAAGGATGGAGGCGCAGTTTAGTTGCTTTTAGCTCTCGACTGCATTGGCATTGTCATTTTATTCAAAAGTTTGAAACCGAATATCACATTCAATTTCATAATCTAAACCGAGGCTATGATAATTTACCGAGAGTCGGTGGAGAATTAGCAGAACAACGTTTACTAGCATGGCAACAAGGTAAGACTGGTGTACCTATGGTAGATGCCTGTATGCGCTGTTTAATTTCCACTGGTTATATTAATTTTAGAATGCGGGCTATGCTGGTTAGTTTTTTATGTCACCACTTAGAACTGGACTGGCGAGCGGGTGTCTCCCATTTGGCGAGCCTGTTTTTAGACTTTGAGCCAGGTATTCACTATAGCCAATTTCAAATGCAAGCAGGTGTCACAGGCTTCAACACCATTAGAATCTATAGCCCTGTTAAACAAGGTGAAGAAAAAGATCCTGACGGTACATTCGTCAAAAAGTGGTTGCCAATGCTAGCAGAAATACCCGCCCCGCTGATTCATGCGCCTTGGCAATTGTCAGAAATGGAAAAGTTGATGTACAACTTTGACTCTCAAACCTACCCCGATCCTATCGTAGATGTTAACCAACAATACAAAAGCGCCAAAGACTTACTGTGGCAATGGCAAAAACGACCCGAAGTACAAAAGCACGTTCCCCGCTTGCTAATGCGCAATGTAAGACCTGCCAAATGAAAAAGTGCCATTTACCAAAAAAGATTTGCCCTGTATGTCAGCGCCCATTTTCTTGGCGTAAAAAATGGCAAAGAGACTGGGAAAACGTCATTTACTGTTCAAAAAGATGTGTAGGCCAACGTAAGCAAATTAAAGACTGATTGTGAATTAGCGCTGCGGTACGTTAACACTAACTCATTGTTCGATTAACGATTTTGTGAGAAATGACAAAGATGAATCTATTGGGTAATTTTCCAGTACCATCTGACACTTGTACCCATACTTTTCATAAAAGGGCTTCGCTTGAAAGCTGAGAGTATCGACCAGTACCGATTGGCAACCTTGGGATTTCACATAGCTTTCAATGTGATGAAGAAGTTGACTACCAACTCGTTTCCCCCTCATGGAATCATCAACCCAAAGAAATTTGATAAGTAACCAATTACCCCTAATATCAGCGATAATACCCCCCACTTTGTTTTCGCCTTCGACTGCATAGTACCCAACTTGCGACTTAGGTATCCCCTCCAGAAATGGAGTGTTGTGCTTAATTAACCCACCACGAATTTCACTGATATCACTATCCGACGGCTCTATGTCTAATTTGTATTCCATATATTTCCTAAATTCGGACTCGCTAGGGCAACTAAGACCAGCTTAAAGTATCAAGCACCAAACCATACCACCCCAAAACAGAATATTCATCGTCCATACACCTGCGCTCTGAACTGGGAGTATATGGAAAACTAATTGTGGACATGTTTTGAGTTCACTTAGAGTGAATAGCATTTGCGGTTGATAATCCCAACCAGTAGCAAAACGTAAAGCTCTTTTGGATCTAGGGTGACTCGCCAAATATTTAGCGTAAGACGTGTAAATTGTCCACGCACCTAAAATGCCACGTGTTGTTTATCGGTTTGAATTTTTTTGTTATGTGTGCGGCTCATTTTTTTGATCTAAAAATTACATTCAATAATGATTGTGAAATTTAATAACGGACATTGATCACACTTTAACTCTTTGCTATAGTTGCCGCAGATAGATTTGGTAATTTAATTACATAAGGAGCCCATTATGCTATCTGTAATTAAGAACATTTTCGTACCGACTAAAGACTACGCTGGTCGCAGTGTGAATGCAGTTATCGCTAGACTTGCAGCGCAAACAAACACTCACGTTCACGCTTGGTCATATCTAAAAGAATTAGAAGTTTACGAGAACACTGAAACTGGCACTCGCGTTTACCGCCATGAAACCAGCCAGCGTGCAGCGTAAAACCTCTCCCTTCTTTAAAGCTAGGGTCGACTCCCTCACGACCCTTTCTGCTCCCCTAAGCACACTGGTATATCCGTCAAAAAGTAGTCTACGCACTAACGACTAAATTTACAGCCAACCAAAATGCCACGCGTTGGCTGTCGGTTTGAAGTATTTGTTCGAGCGATACAAGCAAACAGACTCGCTTAGCGCTTAAGCATCTGGCTTGCATTTGATGGGCAGCATCTTAGCCAACAAAGTATTCTGCAACCAGACCACAAAACCCAAAACACCGATTCAGTCTAGAGTTTAGAAAAAGGAAACGAGAGAAGAGCTTAAAAATCAGGCAAGTCTACTTTTTGAGTTCATCATCATTCATGAGGGTCTATTCAGCCAATGTTTTGATTAAATGCACACATAGTACGTCATCTTGGAGCGAATTATTAAGTACCTAGATTTTTAAGACCACGGTACAAGCCAACAACTATTAGTGCCGCTGAAAGCACGCACAGACCTGATCCAGCATAAACCATAAGTTCAGCGGCGACCTCACCAATGGGAGTTGATGAAAATCCTTTACCAGCGATTGGGAGCGCCTTACTTGCGCCTAGCACAGCAGCAAGAGTTATGGCGAGCCAGATTAAATACATACCACCAATACTTGAGTAGTAAGATACCCTAAGCCATTTTTTCCTAGAGATAACAAGCCCCAAATTAAGCCAAATATCATTAATGCCATCCCACTTTGAACGGCTGTTAAGTGGGCAGACAATGCCATTCTTGGATTTAGAAATAATGGGATAAACACTCCCTGAAGCAAGCCAATAAGAAAAAGTACCGCTCCCCAGAATATTAGTTTCCCCCCCTAGGCCACTAATATGTATATTCAATTTTAACCTCTCATAATTGTATGGGTAATTTAGATGATTCACACCAGCTTAAACCGCAGACAGCTAACAAAACAAGCTACTGTATAGCGTCTTACACACAATTATTACTGCAAACCTAAAGAGAAACGTATGGGTAGGCGTTTGTTAGGTCTATTTGACCTTCGATACCCTCACTACAAAAGCAATAAGTACAGCCAATGAAGCCCAAGGCATTGCAAACCACCAATAATACGCAGCTAGGCTGCTCGTGAGATAACAATATGAAACTAAAACAACACTCGCGATTGTTAGGATGGAATATGCTCCCCACAAGGCAACACAAATATCGGTATCGGATTTGGAAAGTTCAAATCTGCGCTGCTTAAATACTGCAATAAAGAAAGTAAAAGGACTCGCTACACAAACTGCAATATGAAGAAAAGAAAGAAGAATTAAGACACCAAGTGTCATATATATTTCCTTTATTAGCCTAACACCCAATTAAGTAGTGAACAACGCTGCCACCTACCCAAGCCATTGTGCCGTAAACACTAACGCCGATTTAAACTAAAAATGCCAAGTGTTGCAAATCTTATTGAATTGATTGTATGGATAATCTTACCTAAATTCGGGTAATGTGAGACCCAGGCTTTAGCAGCAACTAAAGCTTTCTATGGGGCAGTTCGATTGAAGCTAGGTTCCTCACTTGAGAGACCGATAACCCCCATGAACACCAATACACTTCAAAACATTCGATTAATGAGTGACTTAGTCATACGTCGCAATCAGCTACTCTCTATGCAAACAATGGAGAAGAACCGTATTCAGGTATTGCTAAAGTCTCTGTATTCGACCATCAAGCCAATGCTAACTGCTATGAAAAAACAGATTTCAAACATCGAGGATAAGCTGCTTAAACTCATCGAATCGTGTCCAGACTATCAGACCAAAAACGACACCCTACAAAGTATTTTGGCATTGGATACATCGCGGCTGCATCAATTATCAGCAACGTTCCCGAGTTGGGTTACATCACCCGCTTCCCTCGTTGGTATCGCACCCATTACTCGAGAAAGTGGGCGCTACAAAGGCAAACGGGTGATTCAAGGAGGAATGGCGCAAGTTCGAACCGTTCTATATATGGCAATGATGTCTGCTATGCAGTGTAACCCTGTTTTCAAAGCGACTTATACCCGCCTTGTTCAATCAGGAAAACCAAAGAAAGTCGCTATCATCGCCTGCGTTCGTAAGATGGTTGTCATCTTAAACTCAATACTAAGAGATGGCGTCATGTGGAATAAAAATACAGCGAAAAGTTAACTATTGACGCCATAGTCGTTTGTTATGTGCATTTTGGACTGTGTTTGCTTAAGTCCTTTTCTGCTAAGTTCTCTACTTTTTAACAGTCACCAAAGACGTGCAAATTGGCTTCACAATATTGTACTAGCACTTTGTTTAATACACTTTGTTCTGAGTATTTCCCATCTAGTTTTGTATGGAGACTTAGTGTTGTTTGTAGTGTATCAGCAACCAATTCCTGATTTTGCTTGGTCAATGTTCCTAGCTGTAAAGCGTCTAATACCAGTACTGTAGCAAGTGCATCTGATTCAACACCATCAAGTTCACACATTGTATAGCGAGCTAGTAGATTTGACTTTTCGACCAAGGGTGCAGAGTCTACGCTCATTGCTAACCTGAACACCTCTGATCCTTTCTCTAAACCCTTTTGATACTCTGCTTTCTTAATTGCTTCTACTTGCCCAGTAGTAGCATAAAAACTTGCATATGCACCGATACTTAAAGCAACTAGGAAAATTGCTATATATCTAATTATCATTGCGCCTCCTACATATAATGCTGCATTAAGTAGTAAGCAATACCGACCACCTAACCTAAATCATTGTGCCGTAAAATACTAAATTTAAAGCAAGCCAAAAATGCCGAGGGTTGAGAATCAATCTTAAACACTTTGTATGGATAATAAGCACTCAAATCGGGTAAGGTGAGACCCAGACTTTAGCTGCAACTAAAGTTCTTCTATCTGGTAGTTCGATTAAACGTTGGCTCCTCAATTGAGAGACCGGTAACAAGTACGAACGCCTGATAGAACTCCAAGCACCACACTCGAATAGTCTTCTGGGTCTCGAGCCCGCATTTGCAAGCAAGAGTTAGCTTATTATGAATACAAACACACTTCAAAACATTAATGTCGGCGTTGATACTGGTAAGTCACAATTAGACATTTACATCCGCCCGCTCGATATTTACTTCACTGTTCCAAACAATGAGAAAGCCATCAGCGATGCAATAAAAACCATTCAGAAACATCGACCTCAACGGGTCGTTATCGAAGCGACTGGTCGACTAGAAATGCCATTCATTCTAGCCTGTGACAAAGCCGATTTGCCTTATGTTATCGCCAACCCTTTGCATGTGAAAAGGTTCGCTGGCGCTATAGGTCAAAGAGCTAAAAATGACCGATTAGACGCTGCGCTTATTGCTCACTATGCCGAAGCTATTCAACCAAAACTCACTCAGCTAAAAAGCGAAAACATCCGCTTAATTAGTGACTTAGTAACTAGGCACAATCAATTACTCTCGATGCAAACCATGGAGAAAAACAGAATACAAGTTCTACCCCAATCCCTTGCTTCTTCTATAAAACCCATCTTAACTGCACTAAAAAACCAGATAACCAAAATAGAAGAAAAGATAACAAAACTCATCGACACCTGCCCTGAGTACCAAGCCAAAAATGAGCTCCTACAAAGCATGCCAGGAGTAGGGAAAATAGTCGCCGCCTCTATCATCAGTAACGTACCTGAACTTGGTTACATCACCAATAAACAAGCTTCTTCTCTCATTGGCGTTGCTCCAATAACAAGAGAAAGCGGTCGCCTCAAAGGTAAGCGAATGATACAAGGTGGACGAGCTCAAGTGAGAACCGTTTTATACATGGCGATGATGTCGGCTATCCAATGTAACCCCATTTTCAAAGCCACATATGAACGATTACTTGCGGTAGGAAAGCCTAAAAAAGTGGCTATCGTAGCCTGCATGAGAAAGATGGTTGTGATACTAAATTCAATGCTAAGAGATGGTGTTATGTGGGATAAAGGTAGCGCCAAAAATTAACTATTGACGCCATAGTCTCTTGTTATGTTAATTTTGATTCCACTGAATATTTGTTTTTTCGATACCCAAACCACGTTTAAAAGAAGATGGGAAGTTCAACTCTGGAGTCGTTGACCAGCTTTTTTCTAGATAGAGGTTATAGCCAGTTTCCGTCTTTTTATATTCTACTGATGAAATCCATATTTGATCCCAATCTCCTAAGAATTCAAGCTCATTTAAACTTGAAGGGTACATACCATTTCGAGTTTTATGGAGTTCGATTGCCGAGACTGCTGAAATAAAGTGTTGTCTACCAAATTTTTGATTTGCTTGTTCAAAAGGTAAATCACATCCTGTTAACAATAACGCAATCCATAAGACTAAAAGGTATTTTTTCATGTTGAACTGTCCTTGATTATACTGGTGTACCCCTCAAAAAGTAGACACCACATAACTACATATTTTCGTACTCAACCGGACTGACATGCCCCAACGCTGAGTGCCTTCTTCTACGATTGTAAAATACCTCAATGTATTCGAAGATACCCAGTCGGGCTTCCTCAAGCGTTTGGTAGTCTTCTGCATATATCAGCTCGACTTTCAGTCGGCTGTAGAACGACTCCATCACCGCATTATCCCAACAGTTTCCCTGTCGACTCATGCTTGGTATGCCTCCATGCTGACGCATGAAGTCTTGGTATTTATATGCCCGATATTGTACACCACGGTCCGAATGGATGATGACCCCCTTCGGTGGCTTACGTGACTCAAACGCCATTTTTAACGATGTCATGACAAGTTCCACCGTCATCGTTGTGCCCAACGACCAACCAACAATGCGCCTTGAGTGTAGGTCCATCACCGTCGCTAGGAAGAGCCAACGGCTCTTCACCCAGATATACGTGATGTCTGTGACCCACTTCTGATTCGGTGTCTCTGACTCAAAGTCTCTGCGCAGTAAATTGTCGGCAACGTTCGTCATTGCAGCGACATCCTTGCTGTATTTGAACCCTTTGCCATTACGCGCCTTGATGCCTTTTTCTTTCATGATATCAGCCACATAATTCACGCAGCAGGCATGCCCTGCTTCGTTAAGCTCTTCGGTTATCCGCACGGAACCATAGCGAGCCCGATACTGAGCAAAGGTACACATCACCAATTGTTCAAAGCACTGTCGACGCTTTGAACGCTCACTGGGCACTCGATGACGCCACTTGCAAAAGCCACTAGGTGAGACATCAAGAGCGTGACACATGTGAGTGACTTTGTATTTCTCAACATAACTGTCGATGAACTCGTACTTCACTCTTGCTGCTTCGCGAAGTACGCAGAGACCTTTTTTAGGAATTCCATTTCATCTTTGAGTCGCTTGTTCTCGCGCCTTAACGCTCGAAGCTCTTCAGACTCTTTCTTCGAATAATCAACACCGTCTAAGGTGTTAAACTGTTTATCCGATAGACGTGTGAATTGACGCTTCCAGTTCCGTATTTGCTGAGCGCTGATGCCCAGCTCTTGAGCAACCGAGACCGCCGTTCGACCTGGAAGACTGGCAAGACGCACTGCTTCTTTGCGGAATTCTTCGGTGTACGCTGGATTACGATGTTTAGCCATAAATCACCTCTCAATTAGACCCTAGATCTAACTTAGTAAAGTGTCTACTAAACGTGGGGTACTCGGACTCATAACGCCCGATTAAGTAGCCCGAAACGCACAACGATAGTTTCTGCATAGCGCCATAAGCACTGAAAGTCCTGCAAACCAAACATGCCACGCGCTGAGGGTCTGCTTAAATGCTTGTTAAGTTTTATTATCCGTAGATAGTGCCATCAGTCGAGACCAATTAATCGTCAGTGCTTCGAAAACTGCTAAAGCATAGGTTTCTGTTTCATGTTCATATACAGCTGGAGGATACCAATCGTTGAAGCAGTTGTTCCCACCTAAAGGCACTTTCTGATAATCCTTAACGGCTTGCTCTATATTTTTATTTTCTAAAGCTTCAGCACATGATGCTATCGCTACAATATACTCATCTGTTGCATGGCCGTGCTCGGAACAAAACTTAAGTAGTGCCTGAGTAGCTTTTAGTTGACTCATACAATGCGTATCAGAGTATCGCTCTTTTTTACGCAGCTTATTGTAGTAACCTGTTCTGCCCATAGTAATCCTTAAACTTAACGCCAGCTTAAACCGCAGACAACGCACAAATCAAGCCGCTGCATTGCGCCTTAAACACTAAAATTACTGCAAACCAAAAATGTCACACGTTGGCGGTCGGCTTGAAGCGTTTGTTAGAACTCTATTTCGATGAGGTTTCAGATTTTGAAGTAAAACTCGCCGTAACAAGTAAAAGAATAAACAAAATTGCTAGGATATCGATAGAGACACTTTGTACCGGAAAATTTCCTGCGACCTTCTGAATCATAAAACCCGGAGAAAAATTTGCTATAAATTCGAAAGCCATAGACTGCCCCCAGTACACAGAGAAGTACACGCCCCCAAGACCAGAATAATTTGCGTAAATACTACCAAGAGCAAAAGCTGGAACCTGAAGTAGCTGATTAATAACCGAAACCCAGATGTACCGTCTTTTTTGGGTCAAAAGTGTATAACCTGCTATAAAATTAATAGCTGCAAAGGGAATTGTTGCTAATAGGGTTAATGTAGATAATGAACTATAAAAGAATTGAATCAGAGCAACCATTGGAATGCCTACTGCAGCTAAAAGCTGACAATACGCTAATACTTGAATCTTATTATTCTTATTCAAGAGCTTTTGAGATTGCTGGTTTTCGAAATACTCGTCAATCTCTTGCTTTCTAGACTGAAATTCTTTCTGAAAAGCCTCATAGTTTTCCGAGGAGGCTTCTATAGTAGACTTAACTTCCAGTAACTGTTTAATTGTATACTTTTTATAATCTATCAATTGCATTTTGTTTACTATACTAAGACCCGATCATACTGCTACAAACATACCACAACGTTAAAGGCATATCACATAAAACACTTGTAAGCTTAGTATTAGAGATTCCCTGATTCGAAAAATCCGGCTATAGGTTAAAGAAGGAAATTAACGAGAAACACCCCATATCTCAAGTTTAATTTATTCAACCTCTTTCATTCTAACGCCCAATTAAACTGCCAAAAACGTACAAATACCGTTTCTGCATACCACCATAAACACCAAACTCAACGCCAACTAAAAGTGCCACACGTTTTTGGTCTGTTTGAATTGTTTGTTATGTGCGTATTTGATACGAGTGCCCTGACTCAAATTCGTTCTCAGCGGTGCACTTTATTTGCCAGCCGAGTTTATGCGCCACTTTTTGGCTACCCACATTATCTGAAGCGATAAAGACTTTAACTTGCATTAAATCAATGGATTGAGCCAGTTTGAATATTGCGGACTTACACATTAGAGACGCTAACCCTTGCCCCCAAAACTTCTGACGAATGAAATACCCAAAGTCTAACTCGCCATCAAGTTGAGTAACTCCGCAAAAACCAACAATTTCGTTGGTTTCAATCGACCTGAAAGCAAACCTAGTTTCTGCCTGTTGCTCGTTAGCAAACCAAATCTCAGCTTCTGCATCAGTCAAAGGTCTTCTAGGTCCCAAAAACCTCATAGTTTGCTCGTTTTGAAGCAAATCAAACACAGAGCTTCGATCACTACCAACTAATTGTGAAATAAAGATTTTATCCAAACTCCCCTCCTAGCACATAACGCCTTGTTAACCTCGGTATATAATTTTGCGTCAGCAAAAATGCCAAGCGCTTTGGGTCTGATTGAACAATTTGTTATGTCCCGCAATTGGTTTGAGCACACTTTTCCACAAAGATGGAATAGATAGTTGTTCAATTTTTTCGAATGGTTCTCGCGAGTCAACCTCGGTAAAATAGCTTATAGCAAAAATAACAAGTACAAAAAGACCGGATAATGCGTTGCACCATAACTGGAACTTATCAGAGCCGAACATCAACTTAACTAACTTATCAACAGCCAAAATTTCATTATGTGCTTCTAGGCTTAGTATCGAGTACAAAGCGAAAAAGTTCGGCAACATGAACAGCAACACTATCGATGCACACGTATTCATTAAAAAACGCTTTGGATTCTCGGCTGGAATATTTAACCTGAAGAACTTTCGCTCTGTGTCCTTTCTGTTCTTCTGGATGAACATTTCAAGAGCAAAAATCGCCAAATATACTGGGTAAGCAAAGACAGCTGAAGCCACCATCCCAACTTTGAATATGACTCCAAAAGCTAAACAAAGTATGAGCCCTATTCCTACTGCATTGGCGAAGTAGGCAATTACACTAAGTTCCATAGTTTCCATTTATACCTCCAGTGACATAACGCCCAGTTAAGTAG
>NZ_PIZL01000021.1:0-942 GCF_002835515.1 Vibrio sp. vnigr-6D03 | reverse complement strand
GCTAGCCAGAAACCAAACTTCGAAATTTGATGAAGCTGAATGATTTTGAAACCTACAACAACTTGGCTTGCGAGGATTTACCGCCTTGATTCAGGCTGAGGAATCGAACTCAAAAGCACTGAAGCCAGCAACATTCGAGAACCTGACAACCCTTGAATTATCAAAGCGCTATAACGCCCTGCTAAGGGGTAAGCAACGCAATACAGAAGCCGCTGCATACCACCTTAATCACTAAAATCAACGCATATTAAAAATGCCACGCGTTGTGAATCCCTCTTGAGCAGTTTGTTAGTTTGCAAACCCAAAGCGTTGATTTTACGTTATTTTAAACTCTGCAAACAATAGCTTTAAGTGTTTTGATGCACTTAAGCCAGGCGTAGTCTCAAAGCGACTACTCAATGAAACCACTTGGAACAAACAACGCCGCAGAAAACGAACTTACAACACCAAAAAGCGCTTTTGGAAAACCAATCTCACAATGCGAACTTTCAACAAAGTCACTGAAACCACGTGAACTTACCACACCAGAGAAAACGTCATTTCAGCGAGTAAATCGGCTTTTGTACCAACAAACTCAACGAGCAGAGTTTCAGCGAAAAAGTTCAACTCAGTTAACCCAAAAGTCGCCGCACCAAAGAACAAATCAACCGTTGAAACGATACCAATTTTGAGTTTACACCACGCAAGTTAACACTGAAATTGAACGCCGATACGACAATTTCAACTTTGAACTTTTACCACTAGATCTGGCGATATAGCTGCGATTTCCTCTTGCAAACTAACGCCGCATTAAGGTGATGAGATGGTCTCCCCCTACCACTTCAATTCGTGCTAAACCATGTTTGAGGTGAAGACATCAAAATGATGAAGGAGCTAACCATGGAACATCACAAAATCATCGGCATCGACTTAGCCAAAAATGTTTTCTTTCTCTTTGAAATC